>LXTH01000110.1 GCA_001643555.1 Nitrospirae bacterium SPGG5
GATCGTAATCCGTGAGGCGTGATCCGTAAAAAGAGAAATTTTTCTATCTTACGATTCACGGATTACGGTTTACGCATCACGAAACCTCCCATGCGCAACTGCATGCATATTTCCGTACAGCCATGTAGTGAAGTAGATTGTAGGTAGGCAGGTAACGCTTAGCGTTCTATTTTCAGACCCTTGGCTGGTCTGGCAAAATCTCCTGATGCGCCGAATCGGCCTTCTTCACCCAGCACTTTATCAGGATCGGTATATTGTAAGTCGGTGATTTGATCGTCGCCTTCGTCTTTGAGTGGCTCCCAGCCTAACTTTTTTAATGTCTCCAGAACCAACTTTTTTAACGCGCTCGAAGCCGTGAGCCGGGTGGAGGCAAAGGCCATGACTCGCTCGCTTTCTTTTCCCACCTTCGAGGCATCTGGGTCATGGAGAAACGCCACAAGGGGTTCAATCGCCACATCTCCCATCAAGACCAACGATGAAGCCGCGTACTCTCGCAATACAATGTCCTTTAAAAGAAAAATAAGATCCGGAATCACCTTCTGGTCACGGAAATGACCCAACGCAGTGGCGGCAGCTTCTTTGATCAGTTGATCCTCACTGATAATGCAGCCTGGAGTCGGCGTCCCTTGTTGAATAAACCCCTTCCCTTTGAGCGCGTCCATCACAGGCCGTAAAGCCCTGGCATCCCCGATCATTCCCAGGGCGGATATCGCATGACGTTTGACAGCTCCCTCTTTCATGGCCTCTATCAACCCCTCTACAGCCTTGGGGTCACCAATAATTCCCAATGCAATCGTGGCATCTTCACGCACGGCTCGATCATCATCTTTGAGCGCCAGGATTAACGCATCAACCACCCGTGAATCCGTGGTCCAGGCCTTGCCCATCTGATAGTCAGTCGTCATTCCTCCCAACGCACGAACCCCATGGCAGCGAACGACAAAATGTGGATCTTTCAAGGTTTCGATTAATGCGGGGATGGAGTCTTCCCCAATATACAGCAACGCAGTCCCGGCGGTTTCCCGAACAATCTTCGACGTATCTTTAAACAGTTTAATGAGTGCGGGAACGGCTTTTGAATCGCCAATGCGTCCTAACGCCTCAGCCGCAGCACTTTTGACAGCGCCATCCCGATCCCGTCCGGCGACAATCATTAAGCCCTGAACAGCTTGCGAATCTTTGAGTAATCCAAGTGATTTGGCGGCTTGCTCACGAACTCGCCACCGCTCATCTTTCAAACAGGTGATCAATTTTGGCACCGTGTTCTGACCCATCGAAGCCATGGCCAAGACAGTCTCAGCCTGAACCTCCATCATGCTATCATTGAAAAGAACTATAAGCCCATCGATGGCTCGCTCCCCACCGATTTTGGCCAAGGCCCATCCGATCTGAACCCGAACCGCCCAGTAGTCGTCTTCTATGGCCGTCAGAAGTTCCTCAAGGGTATTCGGATCGCCTAGGTCAGCCAAAGCCTTTGCGGCTTCCTCGCGGGTAGCATCATCAACATCTTCCAAGGCTTCAATTAAATCTTGAACTCTTTGAGACATGGAATATCCCTCTAATTCATACTCGTATAATCGTAATCACGTTCTTGTTTATAAGGTTGCGTGTGACTACACACAATAACGAGCGTATGTGTGCTTCGGCCATTCACGCACTGCGATAAGGATTCATCAAATTCTAATTGGCCATCGAGCGTCACACGAAACAAAAAATCGAAGGTAAAGGTGCCAAAACGATATTCACCAGGTTTTAACTTGATTTCGTGAACATCAGTTGTCCGATACGACTCGTACGTCATTGGATCTTTCGTCCAAATAAGTGGGGTGACACCCGGAACATGCCACCAGGTGGGAGGATTCAACGCTGTGGGATCAATAGTAATGGTATGTTCTCTGGTGAGGGGATTCACGAGTTCAGCGGCAATACTGGCACCGGCTTGAAAGAATCCAAGCAAGATCACCATGACCGCCCCAGCCAAAAACGAACTCAATGGAGCCAACTGATCTAATTTACCGCCCAAAACTTTCATTGCCTGTGGTCCTTCGTTCAGGGGTTGCCACAAAAATTTCATTGAGGGGCTTGCTCTGCCATTCCGTGTGAGTTTCCAAACCCAAGGCTTCCATCACTGTTGCGCCTGTATCCATAATTGAGACTGTGGATTTGATACGATATCCTGGCTTAATATTCGCTCCCCACGCAATCCAGGGAACGGAAATACCTTGGAGGGCCTGTGTTCCAGACGAACCATTTTCATGCCCGCTTTTTGCCATGCCTTGACCATTCAGACCGGTGACAATCACCATTGTCCTGTCTAAGACTTGATGCCCGCGATAAATTTCGAGAACATCTCCGATGGCTGTATCGACTGACGTGAGCGCCTTTTTATAGGCGTTGGAGTCCCACCCGCGCTTTAACGCGGCATCTAATGGTGCGGGAAAATGCGTGACAAGAAGACCAGGAACAGTGAACAGCCGAAATCCATATCCTCCTCGACTCGTGACCTTGCGGAGATAATCCTCAATGTAGCCAACCACGGTTTCAGGGTTGCATTGCGGTTTGGCTTTGCCGCACGTCTGGAGATCCACATAAATTTCAGGTCTGGATAATTGATAAAACCGTTCATCCATAATAAACAGTGCGGTATCTATGCCACCAGATAAATCGAGGTAATCAAACATTGTTGGTGAACGAAGAAACGATCGAGAGAAATCATACGTCTCCCACTCGTGATTGATCCGATGCTGGGCCACGGGGAGCCCGGTCAGGAGGGTCGCCATCGCGGGCACTGTCAGAGGCGGGGAAACGGACTGAGCGTGAAGTTTAGTCGCTCCTTCTTTGGCCAACTTTTTGAGAACGGGTAAGTCGTTGGCTTCTATTGTCTCGCTATTAACCCCTTCCAGCACAAAAAGGATGACATGCTGAGCCTGAACGGCAAACGCTACAGAAGACCACAACAGAGACACACTTAAGAATAGGGCTGACGCCCCAAATAATAGACAAAACCGAAAATGCACAGGATTTTTTTTCATGAATGTTTTCGATATGCAGGTTGAATAAAATGGGTACATTTAAACCTTAAAAATTACAGGAAAACCCTCTATAGCAGCTGAAATCAAATTACCATGCCCATTTTCTGACGGTCAACTATCCGCATTTTTCACGACCTTTCCCAAAAAATGAAGTCAGTTGGAGATTCCCACCTGTCGGCTCATCGTTGCACCGCATTCCTCTTTCGAGGTATGAGAATGGCCTGAGTCTTTTTTTAGTTAACTCGATAGGCCAGGGACCACATGCCTGAAGACAATAACTTTCGCCACTCAAAATATTCACGATCTGATCCAGGTGATCGCGTCACCTATCTTACCCTCGAACCTGGGGCTCAACCCTTTACACCCGCCTGGCAGGATGCCTTGGGTGTGGCTGGTAAAACTCTGCATGACTCGGGAGTCCGTATGGTGCTACTACTGTACGGTTCATATTTAGGCGCGGATTTATTTGGAGCCGGACGCTTGGATGAGTTGGGAGGGTTAAAACGAGGATATTCTCGTGGCATTCCAGGATTGGAATCCTTACTCGCCCTTCTGAGACCAGCGGATTACCAAAGATGCCAAGGGGATACGGCCATCACGCCTCCGTTTCTCAATAATGATGCCACGAAGACACGGCTCGACGAACTTGTGCAGGATCGAGGAAATTTTACCGCCGAGTATCAACAAGGCCTTCAGGACGCTCTTTCTTCATCCGGGTCATCACCTATTACCTGCGTTCGGCATCTCTGGTCATCGTTGCATCACCACCTTGGTCGAGTGGAAGCCACTCTTGAGCTGCTGCATGAATTAACTCATCTCCAACAGACCTTACAATTGAATGAGAAGCACCGCATCCTGATCATTGCCCATGGCCAGGCTGGTCAACTCGCTGCCCTATTGTCAAATTTTCTAGGACCGGAGGAATCCTCTGTTCGTGAGGAACTGCTTGAAATCCTTGGTCAATTCTATAGCCAATCCGATGATCCACGACCTGCATTGGCACGTCTCCAGGAATTGGAGCAATTTTTGGCAACCAACCAATCCCAGACATTCCCAATCTTGGATGTCGTCACCTTAGGCACATCGGTACGGTATGGATGGAATACGAATGGAATCGGAAAGCTGCTCCATCTGGTCAATCACCGTCCGCTCCGAAGCGACGGTAAAACATGGTTGGCGAAAATGGATTTACCCCAAATCGTCATGGAAATGCCCATGGTGCTCGGTGGCGACTATGTTCAGCAATTAGCAGTCGCCAGTACGGATATCGTTCCTGCCACACCCCAGGACGAGGAACTCAATCAAACCCTACGAGAAAATCTGGAACCCTTTGACGGGTTTGAGCGATGGCTCGAATGCGCGAGACGAGTCACTCGATGTCAAAATGACGGCCAATGTCTCCTGATTGACTATCAAGATGCCGGGGAAGGTCCTGCGGCGGAACACCTCTATGGGCATGCCTGTTATACCCGGCTTTCATCCCTGTTATTTCAGACTCGACAGATCGTGAAAGCCCTGTACTCATAATCCTCTTCCCGGAACATTGAAAAATGAGACCTTGGGGGGCATTGACCGTGACTTGTCACTTATGGTAATCCTGGCCAGTTTGCCCGAATAGACAATGTTGAACATTTCACTCCCATGGCAAATACATGCTCAAGAGGAGAAAGACTGCATCAGTTGGAAGGAATGTTCAAAACGTCCGCTCGCCTGCGCGAAGCCGCTTTCAGCCTTCGTAGCCACTTCGGCGAAAGAGGCTCGGCGGAGCCAGGTCCAGCAAGGCCGCAGCCATTCCCGGCCTTCGTAGCTACTTCGGCGGAGTAGGCTTGACGCGCGGAGCGTACATGGGGTATGTGAGCACGGCAAAATGGCGAGAACGCCGCTAGCGGCTTTTTTCAACATTCCCACATTAGTTCATCGTTTGACTGACGACGCTGAGTACACACCATGATTGTCGGTGTCCCTAAAGAAACATATCCTGGCGAAAAACGTGTAGCCTTAATTCCCGCTATTATTCCTTCTCTCCAAAAAGGAGGAATGGAAGTGCACATTGAACGCGGAGCTGGGGCTGAATCAGGGTATCCCGATTCTGTCTATGAAGAAAAAGGGGCCACCATTGCCACTTCGCGACTTCAGTTATTTGAAACCGCAAAAATTATCGTTCAAGTTCGTCAACTTGGATCCAATCCTGAACAAGGCCAGACGGATTTGCCCTTGATGCAGGCAGGTCAACTGATTATTGGCATGGCTGAAGCCCTCTCCAATCCTCAGGCCCTTCGGGACTTGAATACCCGAAAAGTCATGGCATTCGCGATGGAACTCATGCCGCGAATCACCAGGGCGCAAAGCATGGATGTGCTCTCATCCATGGGAACCGTTGCCGGGTATAAGGCGGTGTTGTTGGCTGCTAATGCCTTGCCAAAGATGTTTCCCATGCTCATGACGGCAGCCGGCACGGTGGCACCAGCCAAAGTGCTAATTATTGGAGCCGGGGTTGCCGGGCTTCAAGCTATATCCATGGCACGTCGGCTTGGCGCTTCGGTTGAAGCGTATGACCTTCGCCCGGCTGTTAAGGAACAGGTATTGAGCCTCGGGGCGAAATTTGTTGACCTTCCCTTAGAAACTGGTGATTCCGAAGACAAGGACGGCTATGCCAAAGCCCAAGATGAAGAGTTCTATCGACGGCAACGAGAACTATTGAGCAAAGTTATTGCTTCCAGTGATGTAATCATCACCACCGCAGCCGTACCCGGGAAAAAAGCTCCAGTGCTCATCACGGCGGACATGGTCGCAGCCATGGCACCTGGATCGGTCATTGTTGATTTGGCTGCCGAGAGTGGCGGGAACTGTGAACTCACCAAAGGGAATCAAACCGTTGTGGCTCATGGGGTCACGATAATCGGGCAGGAGGACCTTTCTTCCTTGGTTCCTTACCATGCCAGCCAAATGTACAGCAAAAATATCGCGACTTTCCTTCTGCATGTAGTCAAAAAGGGTGAGTTGACCCTCGATATGGAGGATGAAATTACCCGGGAAACCATGTTAACCCGTGATGGGACAATTGTTCATTCGCGGGTTCGGGAGATTTTAGGGCCCTTGGCTGGTTTACGAGCAGAGGAGACATAGGACGCCATGGATATAGTTTCAGGGATCACGATTTTTGTGCTGGCAATTTTTATTGGCTTTGAAATTATCACGAAAATTCCTCCAACCCTCCATACCCCACTCATGTCAGGGGCCAATGCCATCTCCGGGATTACCCTGGTTGGCGCGATTCTCTCCTCCGGGGCTCAGCACACCTTTCTGACCACGACCCTGGGGGTTCTTGCCGTGGTCTTTGCTACCATTAACGTGGTTGGTGGATTCATGGTCACGAACCGCATGTTGGCAATGTTCAAAAGAAAAGCCTAACACATGCCCGAATTACTTCTAAATATTGGCTATTTAGTCTCGGCAGGTCTGTTCATTATTGGTCTCAAGGGGCTGACTCATCCCCGCACTGCGGTTCGAGGGAATCTTCTTGGTGCCTGCGGGATGCTTCTCGCCATTGTCATTACCCTGATGGACCAAAAAATTGTGGGATTCGAATACATCCTGGCCGGGATTGTTATTGGCGCGGCAATCGGCGTCGTGTTGGCAGTGAAAATAGAAATGACCTCGATGCCTGAGCTTGTCGCTGCCTTTAATGGATTTGGAGGTATTGCTTCAGTTTTTGTCGCAGGAGCGGCCATCATCGAAAACACCCTGCATGGCTCCACCCCCATGACACAGACGACGGTCGCCGTCGCAGCCTCGGGTCTCATTGGCGCGGTCACGTTTTGGGGTAGCCTCGTGGCTTTTGGGAAACTTAAGGGACTAGTCGGGGATAAAGCCGTCCTGTTTTCCGGCCAGCAAGTCATCAATGCCGGGCTTGCCATTCTCGCCCTGGCCTTAAGCGTCGGATTGGTCATGGATCCGACTAACGCATACTTCTACTGGCTCTTAGTTCTCGCGGCTTCAGCCCTGGGTGTCCTGTTGGTGATTCCCGTTGGCGGAGCTGATATGCCCGTGGTTGTGGCGCTGTTGAATTCTTATTCCGGACTAGCCGCGGCTTCGACAGGATTTATCTTGTCAAATAACGTGTTGATCATCACCGGATCTCTGGTTGGTGCCTCGGGCATAATTCTGACCCGCATCATGTGCAAAGCCATGAACCGATCCCTCTTCAACGTCCTATTTGGAGTTCTCGCTCCAACAGGGGGAGGGGTCTCCTCTGACGAGGTGTACACTGGCCGGGTGAAATCAGCATCTGCCGACGAGGTCGCTCTCCTGTTTGATGCCGCACGACGAGTCGCCATTATCCCAGGCTACGGGATGGCCGTGTCCCAAGCGCAACATCCCGTTAAAACCTTAGCCACAATGCTCGAGGAACGCGGGATCCAAGTCGAATATGGTGTTCATCCGGTGGCAGGACGAATGCCGGGTCATATGAATGTCCTATTGGCAGAAGCTGATGTGTCGTATGAATCACTCAAAGATATGGACGAAATTAATCAGTATATCGATCAAGTCGACGTAGCCTTGGTCATTGGAGCCAATGACGTGGTGAATCCCTTGGCTAGGACCGACCCCACCAGCGCCCTTGCTGGCATGCCCATCATCAATGTGGATAAAGCCAGGACAGTTGTCGTGATCAAGCGAAGCCTCAGTCCAGGATTTGCCGGCATTCCCAACCCGCTTTTCGCCCTGGACAATACGTTAATGCTTTTTGGAGATGGGAAAAAGGCCGTTCTTGACATTATTGCCGCCCTAAAAGACACCTAGACGCTTATTTTCTTTATTTTTAAACATTTAAATTACCGTAATTTTATCTAGGATATTAATCTTATCTTTTCATCGAATACCTGTGCAGAACTACACGTGAAATAATATTGTAACTAGTTGAAAATATTGAATAAAAATTAATTTACACTTTATCAATATTAGGTCTTGTCTGAACCTTTGTGAGTATGCTACCTTTAGAGGCTGTCATACAGAAACTGAATTATACTTAAATTTTAGAATAGATCAGGGCAGTTGCAGTTATGGAAATAAAAGTCATTAATAACAATGTCGAGAAGGCCTTACGTGTTGCCAAAAAGAAACTGGCAGCAGATGGATTGTTCCGTGAATTAAAACGGCGTCGCTTTTACGAGAAACCCAGCGTAAAGAAAAAAGCCAAAGAACGAGAAGCAGCACGGCGTCGACAGAAATGGTTAGCCAAACGTACGTACCGGTAAATCTCCACTGTACAGCATACCCCTCTCCTCGTTTTCACAGTTCCCCTCAATTATTTTTCACTCCTCAGGATCCCTATGCGTGACGAACAAATTCACGCGGCCGTCAGAATTGTCAAAAAGACCATTCGGCAATGGGAAGAGCCAGTGGTCGGGGTTGTCGCGCGAGAATCCCACGATCCCTTTCGCATTCTGATTGCTTGCCTGCTCAGTCTTCGAACAAAAGATCACACCACAGCCGAAGCCAGCCAACGATTATTCGCACTAGCTGATACTCCAGCACTCATGCTCACACTCCCACTCAAACAGGTGGAGCGAGCAATTTACCCTGTGGGGTTTTACAAAACCAAAACCAAACAAATTCTTTCGATCTGCCAAAGCCTTTTGGATGACTTTGGCGGTCAGGTTCCTGATTCCCTTGATGACCTGCTCACACTAAAAGGCGTGGGAAGAAAGACGGCGAACTTAGTCGTGACGGTAGGCTTCAACAAACCTGGAATTTGTGTGGATATTCACGTACACCGAATTAGTAATCGGTGGGGATACATTCAAACGAAAACTCCAGAAGAAAGCGAACAGGCCTTGCGAAAGAAACTCCCCAAAAAGTATTGGATCAAGTTTAATGATTGGCTTGTCCCGTATGGACAAAACCTCTGTCGGCCAGTTTCGCCTTTTTGTAGTCAATGTCTCGTTAGCACATACTGTCAAAGAGTTGGAGTCAGCACATCTCGGTAGGAGCCTGTCCGGGATTACAATCTCGATGGAACCAAGTCTGTTCTTGTCAATGGATCTCTATAAACAACAAGGGGTTTGTTGAATATTTCAGGTCCATGCACCATAGATGCTCCAGGTAAGCCTGCTCGCATCAGTGGGAGGGRATGTTCAAAAAAGTCCGTCCAGCAAGGCCGCAGCCCTTTTGACGCGCGGAGCGTACTCTCAGTACGTGAGCACGGTAAAAGGGCGAGAACGCCGCTGGCGGCTTTTTTCAACATTCCCCGAGACGATTGTGGAGCGAGCCAAGGAGCGAAGACTGCGCATACCGGGAGTAGGGAAGCGATGAGCGACGCCGGCGCAGTCCAAAAGCAGCTGGCCAATTGTCCCGGTTATTTCGTGACGAACCCTAAGGTTGTTTCTCGGCACACGGGTTCCCAACGAAAACGCACAGGAGATGTCACGGCCTATGAAAATCAATTCCGCCGAATTTGTTCAAAGTTGCGTAAAACCTGAACAATACCCACGTGAACGATTGCCCGAGGTGGCGTTTGCGGGGCGATCCAATGTGGGAAAATCGTCCGCTATTAATTCGTTGTTGAATCGAAAGAAATTATCCATAGTGAGCGTGACCCCAGGAAAGACRCAGACGCTCAATTTTTTTCGAATCAAAATAGCGGATAAAGTCTTCCCACAAATGTATTTTGTGGATTTGCCAGGATACGGGTACGCGAAAGTGTCAAAGTCGGTTCGSGAGCAGTGGGGACCGATGATCGAACGCTATTTGTCCGGGCGGTCGCAATTGTTTGCGGTGGTRCAATTGGTCGATTCWCGCGGAGTGGAAGCACATGATCTCACCACSTATYAATGGCTCACCCACATTGGCCACCRGCCGATTGTCGTGGCCACGAAGGTMGACAAGCTCAATCGCAGTCARCGAAATCCCTGTCTGACGAAACTGTGCCAGTCGCTYCAATTRTCRAGTGCTGACGAGGTGATTTTSTATTCYGCAAAAACMAATGAAGGCCGTCTKGAGCTCTGGAARGCGCTGCGAAAACGAAGTGAAACGATTCAGRCTCAMAYGCAAGAGTTCTGAAAGGATAGGGWMMRTSASGRMWKWWCWRKRMCCAKYKRMMRMKWAATCTCGATATACGCCTTGTCCTTTAAGTTTGACAACCACTCTCCTCGTACATCGCGGGCTTTTCGTTGGAACAGGTTATTTTTAATTACGTCTTTGACTTCGTCAAATGGGAGTGGTTCCCCGGGGGTGGTTTCTTCCAACGTTAAAATGTGAATGCCGAGTTCGGTTTCAATAGGTTGACTTACGTCACCGATCTTCATGTCTTCCAGCGCGCGCGCTAATGGCCCTAATAATTCATTTTTCCGCATAAAGCCCAGATCTCCCCCAAGGACACTCTCGGTTCCTTCGGAGTGTTGCTGCGCCAATTCTGAAAAGTCTGTCCCATCTTTTAGTTGTTGCACGAGTGCTTCGGCTCGAACCAATACGTCCGTGTTGGATTCTCCATCCTGAGGCTTCAATAAAATTTGCCTGAGATGATATTGGCCCGGCGTGGTGAATTCCTCTTGGGCTGTGGTGTAATAACTGCGGACTTCCTCCGGTGAGACCATGAGGCGACGGCGAACTTCGAAGTCCAACATCCGGCGGAGGACCATTTCTTCACGAAGCCGTGATCGAGGTGTCGAGTCGGCTATCGTAGGTTGAGATTGACGTATTTGATCCAGAGCTTGGTCTAGTTCTTTTTCGGACACAGTGATCCCTTTGGCCCTTGCCTCCTGCAATTGGAGTTTGCGTTCGATAATTCGGTTTATGACCTCATATTCTTTCTGCGAGAGCCGCCGTTCGAGCTCTTCCCCGTCGTATCGAGCTCTGAGGCGAATGGTTTCATCTCGCAGTTCCGTTTCGAGTTCTGAGATGGTAATGACCTCGGTGTTCACGATGGCGGCAATACCATCCTTGAGAGCCTTGAGAGGTTCGGCGAAAGAAGAGGTTGGGGGAAAGATGAAGAGCCCCAGTAATATGACGATGGGCAATCCCATCATAAATCGGCTGCGTGGGAGAACCCCCTCCCCTCTACCCCTTTGAGGGGGCGAGGGATAAGAGAAGGCCTGGGTTTCTGAAGTCAGTACTTTATGGCTAGGTTTCACGAGTTTACGATGATGAGTCATTGAAAGAGAAAGGGAAAATATTTTGTCGAGCTTTATCATGGTGATCATACCTGAACGGGTTCCGATGGTGCGTTGAGTAGGCCTTGAAGAATTGTATTTAATTCGCCGACTTGAGCCGCCCACTCCTCTTGGCCGGTTTGAATGGCGATCGACTGCGGCGAAAGAAACCGTATGCTGCCTTCGCGGTATTGCAGGAGCCAGTCGAGTCTTTCTTGCGCAATCGTGGCCTTGGGGTCAAGGGTGAGGGTGATGGTCCCTTTGTTGACTTCCAACGATTCCAAACGAAGTTTTTTCGCAAAGAGTCTAATCTGCATGACTTCAAATAATCGCTCGACCGCATCAGGCAGCGGGCCATACCGGTCCTGAGTTTCTTCGTGAAGCAGGGCCAGGTCGCCAATCTTTTGGCTGGCAGACAATCGTTTATAAAGCGAGAGTCGTTGGTGTCCATCTTCAACGTAATCATCCGGGATGAAGGCTGACACATTCAAGTGCAAGGTTGGATCAACCTCTTCTTCGACCTCTTCGCCCTTCATGTGCTGTACGGCTTGTTCAACCATCTGCATGTAGAGGTCGAGGCCTACGGCAGCAATATTTCCGGACTGTTGTTTGCCGAGAAAATTGCCAGCCCCACGGATTTCCAAATCGGCCGCGGCAATGCGGAACCCGGATCCCAATTCGGTAAACTCTTGAATGGCCATGAGTCGCTTTTGCGCCTCGGTGCTCAAGACCTCTTCGTTGGGAAAAAAGAAATACGCATAGGCCTGGTCACCGGCTCGACCCACCCGGCCCCGCAATTGATACAATTGTGCCAAGCCAAACGTTTCCGCGCGATCAACCAAAATCGTGTTTGCCCGTGCCACATCCAAGCCGGATTGAATGATAGCCGAGGCTACGAGAATATCCGCTTCACCATGAAAGAATTTTAACATGACGCCTTCCAACACRYGTTCATTCATTTGCCCATGCGCCATGAGTATGCGAGCCTCRGGCACWAGATCCTGAATCCAGCTTGCRRYCCGCTCCATACTKTGCACMCGATTGTGCACATAAAAGACTTGCCCCTCGCGCGCKARTTCTCGGCGAATGGCYTCGCGAATGATATTCGGATTWRARCGGAGGACTTGGGTGCGAATGGCCAGSCGTCCTTGCGGKGGTGTRTCAATRATCGAYAGATCRCGCACYCCGGAAAACGCCATTTGYAGGGTTCGAGGAATGGGTGTCGCRGTYAGCGTCAGMACATCCACCTGCTTGCGCAKTTGCTTGAGCCGYTCCTTGTGYCGAACRCCAAACCATTGTTCTTCGTCGATGATGACCAGTCCTAAGTTTTTAAACTCCACRCTTTTTTGMAGCAACCGATGTGTGCCRATGACAATATCGAYGACRCCSGWYGCCAAGTCCGGYAACAGGGCYTTGACSTCCTTRGGACTTTGGAATCGCGAGAGGACACCGACGCGAACCGGGAACGGAGCGAACCGGCGACAAAACGTTTCGTAGTGCTGTTGGGCGAGAAGTGTGGTGGGGACAAGGACGGCCACTTGCCGGTTGTCCTGCACGGCTTTGAATGCCGCACGCATGGCGACCTCGGTTTTGCCGTATCCCACATCGCCGCAAATCAACCGGTCCATGGGCTTGGCTAATTCCAAATCTCGTTGGATATCCTCGATGGCTTTGATCTGGTCCGGAGTCTCTTCATAGTCAAACGCCGCCTCGAACTCGTGGGTCATGGTCGTATCTTCAGTATAAGTGCGTCGGGTCGTAACTTCACGACTGGCATACAATTCCACCAGTTCGTGGGTCATGTCTTCGATGCCCTTTTTCACTCGCGCTTTGGTTTTGGCCCAACTCGTCCCGCCAAGCCGGTCCAGCTTTGGCGCGTTGTGCTCACCCCCTCGATATTTCTGCACTTGGTTGATGCGGTCGAGCGGCACATACAAGGTATCTTTGCCGGAAAATTCCAAAATCAAATAGTCGCTTTCAAATCCCTGGACGGAAAGATGACGTAACCCTTTGTAACGACTGATGCCATGCTGCACGTGAACGACATAATCCCCGGCATTGAGATCTTCAAGCGAAGACAAAAACTTCGCGGTTTTACTTTTGGGTTGAGGACGGTGCCGTGAAACTTTGGCGAAAAGATCATCCTCGGTCACGATCGCAAACGGTGTGTCCTGCACCAGGAATCCCGACGAAAGGTATCCYTGTTGAATGTAAAATGGCTCRCGTTCCGATKGAGTGGATTTCAGCGAAGGTTTTCCTTCAATAGCCGGTGCTTGRTGTTCGGCGAAYAACGCCARYAGGCGGCCAACCTGACCAGTKGAACGAACCACGACGGTCACGGGYCCTTGGGTMCGCARCTGTTCAAGAATTTTGAGGGTCKCGGTRAAGGAAGTGCCACGTAATCCCAACCCCACGCTTTTGAGGGATTGAAGCGATACCGGAATGACCGGGTCCCACTCGCCCTCAGCCGGTGGGATGACGTCACTCGCCACGATGGGGCTCGACGCCATCAAGTCCAGAAACTCGTCCCAAATGAGATAATGCGCGTCAGGCTCAGGATACGGTACGCCTGTGTCTGATTGTTCCAGTTGTTCCCACGTTTCAAGTAACCTGTCCCACATGGTTTGCGCTTCATGCGCCAGGTTCAATGGACGATCCATGAGGACGAGTGGAGCCTCCGTGAAATATTCGAACAGCGTGTCCATGGA
>LXTH01000032.1 GCA_001643555.1 Nitrospirae bacterium SPGG5
CATTGATTTCGGGATTCCCATTCAAGCGCGCATTCCGAAGTACATCGCGAAACGCGCTGATCCCTAAAGCGATTTCTTTTTCCTCCGAGATGAAAATGATTTGATCTCGTGCGGTTCCCGGAGCTTTGATGCATCCGAGCATGGCCAGGCAGACAAGAGTCGCTAAAACTAAACCAACCACACGAAAGCCAGAACCCGTACGTGGACAGTGAACATCGCCATGAAATTCTGTCGATCGAAAAATTTGTTTTTTGAGCCTGTTGAATATTTCACTCCAACAGCCAATACAAGCTCCAGATGAGCCCTGTATCGTCAATAGGAGGGAATGTTCAAATAAGCATGCCCTGAGTCTTTCCGAAGGGTCTATCCAGCAAGGCCGCAGCCCTTTTGACGCGCGGAGCGTACTCATAGTACGTGAGCACGGCAAAAGGGCGAGAACGCCGCTGGCGGCTTTTTTCAACATTCCCTTTTGGATCATGGCAACCACATATACATAAATGCAGGAGTCCCGCCCAAAATAGTGGCCAAGGAAACAGGATCCAATTTAGGGATCATCCAGCCAGAATTGCCGCCAGTTCCGGACCATTGCGAATAGATATTCGGATGGTAGCCACCCGCTCGTTGATACATGATCACTTTCGCTTCTGAAAGACCCGCCTGTCGTTTTGCCAAATCAATGGCATCATCGAGATACCCTATTTCATCGATAAGACCGGCTTTCTTGGCTTGCGGAGCCGAGTAAATTCGACCATCTGCGAGTTGCCGAATTTTTTCTTTTGTCAGGTTGGGCCGCCCCTTTTCAATGACCTCAAGGAATCGTTGGTACAACGAATCAATCACACTTTGAAAAATAGCCCGGTCTTTGGCTGTCATTTTGCGAAATGGTGACCCCATATCTTTGTGCTTGCCTGACGTAATGGCAGTCGCGGTGATGCCAATTTTTTCCATGAGCCCCGAACCATTGATGGTCAGCATAATAACACCGAGACTGCCTGTCACGGCTGAGGGATGAGCGACAATCCGATCACTGGCTACCGCCAGGTAATACCCTCCAGATGTGCCAAGATCCATGATGCATGCTACCACCGGAATGTTGCGTTCTTTTTTAAACTCTTGAACCTCATGATACAGGATATCGGATGCCGTTACCGTTCCGCCAGGGCTGTTAATCCGAAGGACGATTCCTTTAACGTTGTCATCTTCAGCAGCCTTGGTGAGTTCTTCTCTAAAACGAGTGGGAAGGCTTGGACGATTGAACAATCGGTCAAGCATGTCGTTGGGCCGAGCAGATGTCAGCAGACCCGAGACATCGATGATGAGAATTTTGTCTTTCCCCTTTCCGGACACCTCGGTTTCTTCAAGCGGACCGGTTTTGGGAAACAACCCCTGAGACACACACCCACTAGCCATGACGGTCATGCAGATGAGAAGAAAAAGGGGTCTGTTGAATATTTCACTCCAACAAGCTCCAGRTGAGCCACGCATCGTCAATGGGAGGGAATGTTCAAAMAAGCATGCCCTGAGTYTTTCCGAAGGGTCTATCCAGCAAGGCCGCAGCCCTTTTGASGCGCGGAGCGTACTCTTAGTACGTGAGCACGGCAAAAGGGCGAGAACGCCGCTGGCGGCTTTTTCCAACATTCCCAAAATGGATATTTTTTCCGGATTTGGATTTGGGATTTTACAAGGAGGACTTATGGAGTGGAGAGCCAGTCATATTTTAATTAAAGAAAAAGGGTTGGCCGACGAACTGAGAAAACGTATTAAAAGCGGAGGAAATTTTGGAGACTTGGCGAAAGAATTTTCTACCTGTCCAAGTAAATCCAAAAGTGGTGATCTTGGGTGGTTTGGTCCAGGCAAAATGGTCAAACCCTTTGAAGACGCAATCAAACGCATGAGCCATGGAAGTATTAGTCAAGTCGTAAAAACTCAATTTGGTTACCACATTATTAAAAAAACTGGGCAGAAGGATTAATCCAAAAAGGGAGGATAAGAGGGCGAGGATTGACTTAAGGGCAYCTYYAAAAACCAGGCATTTTTTGTGAGGGCAAGGAAGCCGCGCGCGGAAAACCGGAGTGTATGGGYGAATACATGAGGATGTGAGCACGCGGCTGACGCCGGCATCACGGAAAAGGACGGTTTTTAGAGGTGCCCTGAATAATGTTGGATAGAAAGGTGTTAACTGGCAAGTTGGTGGGTTGAGTCTGCCGATTCGGCTCCCCATTGCTGAGCCAAGGTGTTGAGTTGGTCCAAGACCGTGGTCAGTTCCTGACCTTCTTCAGTCAGCCCATATGTGACTTGGGGGGGAACCGTTGGATTGTGATGTCGGAATATAATCTCGGCCTTTTCCAGCGTTCGTAACCGTTCCGTCAACATTTTTGATGAAATTCCCACAAGTTGGCGCTTGAGTTGGCCAAACCGGGTAGGTCCGTTTTGATGCAGCCGACAAAGGATATAAATGGTCCAGGGACCTGAAAGGACCCGAAGAAGGGCATCAAGTGGGCAGCCAGCAGGGCTAATCGGTAATTTCATGGTTACTTTTCGGTACCTACTTTACTTTTGTAATTAGATACCTATAGTAACCAGTACGAATGAGAAAAAACAAGGTGTCTGATTCGATCGTGGAAAAATTAATTTCATGAATATGAGAGAGCCTACTTGAAATAAGAGGAATATTGATTATCAGACAGATAGAGTACATGAAGGACGGAAGATCTCACGTATTTGGTATTTTCAGCTTGGGAATGTTGAAAAAGGTCGTCAGCCTTCGCCAAGGCTATGGCAGACAAGCCAGCGGCGTTCTCGGCTCTTTGTCGTGCTCACGTACTCACCCGTACGCTCCGCGCGCCAAGCCTACTCCGCCGAAGTGGCTACGAAGGCCGGAAGTGCCTGCGGCCTTGCTGAGCGAACCTTCCTTCGGCGTTGGCTCAGGACAGGTTTTGAACATCCCCTCTTGCTCTTGGAGGTTTATGAGATGAATGACATGCGGATGGTATAGTGGAAATATTTCAATTATTCCACAGTCCCAGCTTACAAGTGTATTGAAAGCGGCCAGGAGCC
>LXTH01000070.1 GCA_001643555.1 Nitrospirae bacterium SPGG5
ACTCAGGCATTTCAGGTTTGGAAGGATGTGGTGTGTGCATGAGATGGTGTCACCGTTAGGCGAATCCGTCCCCTTTCAGTTGCAGCACGTTAAGTTGACAATACCATTTGAAATACTCTAGATAAATTTAAAAAGGAGCCTTTATGAAATGGCATGTGGTTTTCTTAGGTTTCCTGATGGTTCTGATATCTTTTGGTGGAAATTCAGCCTTTAGTCTTCCTGAACTTGATCCATTGCGCCCTCGAGTTCCGGTGAACCAACGTGAGGGAGTAAAACAATTAGAGTCTCCATTCCAAAAAAAATCACCATACACATATACACCGGAAAGTATTGCTGAAGGGAAAAACCTTTATCAAGGAAAAGGCACCTGCGTCCACTGCCATGGAAAACTCGGTGATGGCCAAGGCCCTGTTGGTAAATTGTTAACCCCAGGTCCTCGGAATTTTACCAACTGCGATTTCCAACATACACGAACGGATGGTGAACTGTTCTGGGCAACTAAATTTGGAATCCCTGGAACAGGGATGCGGCCAATGGTTCCAAATACACTTTCAGAGGAAGAAGCCTGGAAAATAATTAGTTATTTGCGCTCTTTCTGTAATATGTAAGTTTGGAAGAGCTTACCGGTTATTATAGATACCATTACCGTGGCGTTGTTGCMCAATTGGCCMGTGATGTTGGGTGTCGTGACAATGGCTCATGGCACACACCGCATAGAATTTCCGTKACGCTATTTATGGCAAACGGTTTCAAGGCCGTGTAGGCAACTTTGGCATTGAGGAAATACTCATTGCCCCGCGTTCGCCTTGGCAGAATCCCTACCTCGAACGGCTCATCGGCTTTGTCCGTCGTGATTGTCTCAATCACCTCATCGTCTTGAACGAGTACCAGCTAACACACATGTTTCGTGCTTACTTCCACTATAAGGGAAGAGTCCGCACCCACTGGTCATTGGCGAAGCAGTGTCCGGAGCTACCTAAAAAACAATCACCCGAGCATGGCAGCCAGGTTATCGCTATCCCCCCGTGGGTGGTCTCCATCATGAGTACCGCTGTGTCGCCTGAAGCGTCCCGAATGCGGTCCCTCGCAAAGGCGCGGCGCAGCAAGCATGGCTGCTCTTCGGCTGGTCTTGCACCRGACCTTTGGCGAATGACTTCACKACGCCAACAGCACGCGGATAGGGTTTYCAATRCGGACAACTCAACCAACCTAGCCGGMTGTCTCACGTCCACTCTTKAGGRTCAGAATGTAACTCGTCAAATCATTCAGTTGTGGATCCGTAAGTGGGTACTTTGGCATGAAGGAACCAGGAGAAACGGATTGAGGGTCACGAAAATGACGTAAATGCCATTCTCGATCAGGCCGGCGATCGGCGACATAGGAAAGATCCGGGGCAAGTGTGGTCCCCTCGCCGTGGATACGATGGCAGGTCTTACAGCCAAGCTTGGCGACTAAATCTTGACCACGAATCACGGCTGGGTCGGTCTTGGGAACGGCGTAGAGGTCACGGAAAGAAATTCCCAGGAGAACAAAGACCATGACCAAAAACACCAAACCCGCACCTAGGGTTAGCGGCCGTTTTGAGAGTCGGCGTTGCGGGTTGCGGTCAAGGAATGGGAAAAAGAACAGCACAAGAAAAAAGAGTCCAGGAAGAATCCATGTTCCAAAAGGTTCAAGCGGACCATGAAGGTATTTGAGCAGTTGATGATAAAAAAGAAAATACCACTCGGGAACAGGTACAAAAGTATGATCGGAGGGATTGGCTTTATCAGCCAAGGGAAACTCAATGGTGGCAGCCAGGGTCGCCACGATGAGAAAGATCACTAACATGACCACCGCATCCATATAAACTTGTCGGGGGTAAAAGGTCTCGCTTCCCTCCTTGGCCTTTCCTTCATCCCAGGGTCCGGCTGGCCCTACACGACGCAAAATGAACAGGTGCGCCATAATTCCAAAAATAATCACGGCAGGGAGGAACAAGACATGGAGAGCGAAAAACCGGGAAAGCGTCAGAGCACCTAAGCTCTCGCCACCTCGAAGCACCTGGGCCATTAAATCCCCAACGATGGGCACCCTTCCAGCCATGTTGATCCCAACCTGTGTGGCCCAATAGGCGTTCTGATCCCAGGGGAGGAGATAGCCGGTAAATCCAAAGCCCATCATGATGAGAAAAAGAATGACCCCTACCATCCACATCAACTCACGCGGCGGTTTATAGGCGCCGGCGAAAAAGACTTGCAGCATATGCAATCCGATCGCCAACATGATTGCCGAGGCACCCCAATGATGTAAGCCTCGGACAAACCACCCAAACATGACTTCTTGCTGGATATATTGCACCGTGTCATAGGCATGATCGGTGGAGGGCACGTAGTACATCGCAAGAAACATTCCCGTCACCGCTTGGAGAACAAATAAGAAAAGCGTCGCGGAACCAAACACATACTGCCAACTGGCCCCGCCAGGGATCGGCTCATCCAAGAGGGTTTTYCCAATGGGTTTCARTCGGAGCCGACTATCCAGCCATTCGTAGAGTCGTGAAGCCATAATTTACAGTTCCACCTGTTCGGTCAGGCCGGATTTAAATTCCTTGTAGAGAACCAGCAATTGGCCTTCCTCGACTTTGGAGGGCAACCGGTCGAGGGGTCGGGGAGCTGGCCCGGCGAGAACCTTCCCTGTGGTATCATAAATACTYCCATGACAGGGGCATTGGAATTGACTATCTTTCCAGTTCCATCGAAACCCACACCCCAAATGGGTACAGATTGGGGAAAAAACCGTGACGGCCCCATCTTCCTGCTTAATCGCCCAAACCGCCTTAAYGGCCTTGGTCTCCATCCACCCATCCTTCTGGTCGACCACATAATCAAGGGATTGTGGGACCCCAACCGGCAATCCGGCCACTTCGCCCACCGCCTTCCAAGACTTTTCACGCCTTTTAAAGGAAGGGGAAATGACATACCCTACCAAAGGCACGGCCAGAGACAGCCCGATAAATGCCGCTATGGCTCCCGACACCCGGGAAAAAAAATTCCGCCGAGT
>LXTH01000108.1 GCA_001643555.1 Nitrospirae bacterium SPGG5
GAACGGACGGGCTATCTATGATTCCCTAGTATCAGGAAAAACAGAAATTAGAGATAGGAGAACGCCTTGAAAACCGGCGAGGTGTTGTCAGCATGCTGTTTCTTGTTGGAAGGGAAGGGCTCGAGTACAATAGATCACAATTAAGGCATAAGAAAAGATTTTGAAAAGGGTAGAGTCACCATGAACGTGAAAAAATTGCTACATACCCGAATGCGGGTCAGCGATATGGATCAAACCATTGCGTTTTATCAGGACGTGTTGGGACTGGAGGTCCTCGAACGCAAAGTGTCGCCGCGTGGATCGCATTTAGCCTTTTTAGCTGTCCCCAATAGTGAGGAACTGATTGAACTGTGTAGCTTCCCAGCTAGTGGCCCCGTGATCGTGCAAGAAGACCTCGTGCATTTGGCGTTTGAAGTCGACAATCTCGATCGGACCATTGATGAGCTGAATGCGAAGAATGTGCCTATCACCGACGGTCCGACTCAAAGCTCATCTGGCAGCCGATTTATTTTCATCGATGCGCCAGATGGCTATGAAGTGGAGTTGATTGAAAGGCCGCCAGGCACCGCGATCGTCTAGCAGGTTGCTGAAAAAGGCCGCCAGCGGCGTTCTCGGGCCTTTGCCGTGCTCACGTACTGCTGTACGCTCCGCGCGTCAAAGTCCCTGCGGCCTTGCTGGACGATCTTTTTCAACAACCTGTTTGGTACTAATATGAATCCAGGCGAACTCTAAATGAGCCAACCTACCTCCGACTTCCAAGCCACTCTCGATCATCTTCCCAAGCAGCCTGGCGTGTACTTGATGAAAGGGAAGAAGGGGGAAATCTTATACATCGGCAAGGCGCGGGTCTTATCTGATCGCGTGCGATCCTACTTTCTAAAGGGGACCGACCTGAGCCCCAAAAACCGAGTATTAATTGGGCTCGTGCAGGACATCGAAACCATTGTGACCAAATCGGAACTCGAAGCGCTCTTGCTGGAAAGCAATTTGGTCAAGCGCCATCGTCCGCGGTTCAATGTCGTACTTCGTGATGATAAGCATTACCCTTACCTTCGGCTTCCAATCAAAGAACATTTCCCGCGGCTATCGATCGTGCGGCGGGTGAAACGCGACGGTGCGTTGTATTTTGGTCCGTACGTACCAGCCGGGGCGTTGCGCGAAACGTTAAAAGTCATCAAGAAGGTCTTCCCGTTGGCCACCTGTAAAATTAATATCGATGGCACAGCCGACCGGGCATGCATCGAGTTTGAAATCAAACGCTGCATGGCGCCGTGCACCGGTAATCAATCCCAAGAAGACTATCATCGCATCGTCAAACAAGTCCGGTTCTTTTTAGAAGGCCGAGACCGAGAATTACTCGATGGGCTACGTGCGGACATGGAAACCGCCGCTGATCGGGAGGAGTTTGAAGAGGCGGCTCGTTTGCGGGATCGGATTGCGAAAGTCTCCAAGACCTTGGAAAAACAACGGGTCGCCCAAATTGGTCCGGTGGATCAGGACGTGATGGGCTTGGCACGCATGGGTCCCGCAGCCGATTTGCAACTCTTGTTTGTGCGAGGAGGGCAGCTCATTGGGCGAAAGGACTTTTTCTGGGCAGATACAAAAGAGGCCTCTGATGAAGAGCTCATTCGGTCGACGATTGAACAGTTCTACAACAAGGACATGTTGCCGCCGAAGGAAGTGTTGATCTCCTCGAAATTGGGGGAACGGGAGTTGATCCAACGATGGTTGTCAGACAAAAAGGGGCAAGCCGTTCGCATACTCACCCCAGAGCGCGGAGTCAAATATCAGCTGTTGCAACTCGCACAAGAGAATGCCGTCGCCGCCATCGCGGAGCACTTGCGAAAAGGCGTAGTCGAAGAAAAAGAAGCCAAGGAACTTCAACAACTCCTTCGCCTTCCCAAGGCATTAGGCCGCATCGAAGGATTTGATATTTCGAATACTATGGGCACGGATTCTGTGGCCTCGATGGTGGTGTGGGAAGACGGGCAAATGAAAAAAGCCGACTACCGGCGCTTCAAAGTGAAAACCGTTGAAGGCGCCAATGACTTTGCCAGCATGCACGAAGTCGTCAACCGTCGGTATGGCGGCTCACTGAGTGCCAATAACGACAAGGGCTTGCCCCTTCCAGACTTGATTCTGATCGACGGCGGCATCGGTCAGCTTGGAGCCGCGATTGAGGCACTCACGAATTTGGGGATCAAGCATGTGCCGATAATCGGATTGGCCAAAGCCAAAGGCGAAAAAGAAGAGCGAATCTATTCACCAGGCATTCGTGAGCCACTGATCCTTTCTCCTTCGTCATCAGCATCCCACCTCGTTCAACGCATTCGTGATGAAGCCCACCGCTTCGCCATCACCTACCACCGCAAGCTCCGTGGGCAAGCGTTGCTCACTCYKWKYAARCMKWMRWCSGNAWAMRMYAKCSNTCKMRNGCAYWMMNGCNGMWCCSCWSWWMMGWTYKATCCCGACACCGMGTGCCTAAARGGGGTGATTGTCTTTGATCCYCACCCTGAAAGAGGAAATAAGRATAGAAGCAATTTCTTGGCCTTCGTATTGGTCAGATGTGATTTGAATAAGGGTCAGACTCGATTAAAATGTGGGTTTCAATCAATGTGACAGGGRAGGCGCSATATTGATCCAGACCCCAATGAGTTTCATGYTSGTACNTTTTCCTCAACCAAAGATAACAGAATGATTACGCCGTGTTAACGAGTTCGTCATCTTCTTTTTGTAGGATGAGTGCAATACAAACTACTAAAAAGGAGAAGATGAATGAATGGTACCTCAACAATTGCATGTTTTGTTCAGGATGTTTCCCCGGAACACGAAGGGCTTCGAATTCAATGGGGAGATAATCAAGTCGGGTATTTTCCGTACCGGTGGCTGGTTGAGGATGCCCCTGAATTTCGCAATCGCCACGGCCACTGTGGTATTGACTCTACAACGCTTCCTGTAACTATCCGTCCAAAGTTTATTCATCTCTATCAAAATAATGTCTTGGAGCTGGGGTGGAAGGAGTTCTCCCGCACCACCTGTTT
>LXTH01000024.1 GCA_001643555.1 Nitrospirae bacterium SPGG5
CCATCTTCATCGCTTTGGTAATTTTTTGGGTATTTTTAACGGAAACGATTTTCCGTCTGAGGTCTTGTAAACTTGGCATAACTTGTCGTGATTACTTTTCAACCAGTAACTACTCATGTCACCTCCCTTTTGCCCCAGGCCGGCGTTGCTGTGGTGCTCAAATCCTCACGTATGTAAAATACGCTCCGGTTTTCCGCTCCTCGCGCCTTGTCCTGAGCCAAAATTGAGGCAAMCTGAGTAGTTACTTCAASCCTTAAAATTGTTTRGTCTTTTTAAATTCCCCAATGATCYGCTTGAGCTGYCCGSCAAATTCATCATCGATTTTTTTCTTCGAGACSACTTCTTCGCGAAYCTTRGGRTGTTTGTCTTTTATATACTCCAAKAGCCCGGYCTCAAACTCTCGAACCTTTTTGATTGGGACATCATCGAGAAAACCATTCACCCCAGCAWAAAGGGACAACACCTGATCCGCCACRGGCATGGGTTTGTATTGCTCCTGCTTGAGTAATTCCACCATMCGAGNCCCACGAGCCAGTTGCGCTTGGGTCGCCTTGTCCAACTCACTGCCGAATTGGGAAAAGGCCGCCAATTCTCGATATTGGGCGAGATCCAAACGAAGCGTTCCCGCGACTTGTTTCATGGTTTTAATTTGTGCGGCACCCCCGACCCGAGAGACCGAAAGGCCGACGTTAATGGCTGGCCGAATACCCGAATAAAATAGGTCACTCGCCAAATAAATCTGACCATCCGTAATGGAAATGACGTTGGTTGGGATATAGGCCGAGACGTCGCCAGCTTGCGTTTCAATAATGGGAAGAGCGGTGAGGCTTCCTGAACCATTCTTCTCATTCAATTTTGCTGCCCGCTCCAACAACCGGGAATGCACGAAAAACACATCGCCCGGAAACGCTTCACGACCTGGTGGACGCCGAAGTAACAAGGACATTTGCCGATAAGCCACCGCATGTTTTGATAAATCATCGTATACGATTAAGGCATGTTTGCCATTGTCTCTAAAGAATTCCCCTATGGCTGCACCGGCATAGGGAGCAAAGAATTGAAGCGGTGCGGCATCACTGGCCGTCGCGGACACGACGGTGGTGAATTCCATGGCTCCAGCATCTTCCAACGTTTTGATAACCCGCGCGACGGTTGAGCGTTTCTGGCCAATCGCCACATAAATACAAAATACGTTGAGGCCCTTTTGATTGATGATCGTATCAATCGCAATGGCCGTTTTTCCAGTCTGACGATCGCCAATGATTAGCTCCCGTTGGCCACGACCGATGGGGATCATCCCGTCAATGGCTTTCAAGCCCGTCTGCAAAGGTTCGCCCACGGATTGCCGTTCCACCACACCAGGGGCTCGGACTTCAATTAACCGAGTCTCGGTGGCATTGATTGGGCCTTTCCCATCGATCGGCTGACCAATGGCATCCACCACACGTCCGACTAAGGCATCACCCACCGGCACTTCCGCGATGCGCCCAGTGCGTTTAACCGGGTCACCTTCTTTAATGCCTGTATCCGGTCCCAAGAGCACGACACCAACGCTATCTTCTTCAAGGTTGAGTGCCACACCAAATAAATTGCCCGGGAACTCCAACAACTCCCCGGCCATGGCACCCTCTAAGCCGTAGACCTTGGCAATTCCATCCCCGACTTGAATGACATTGCCAGTCTCCGTGACATCGACGCGTTGTTCGAAGCCTTTAATCTTTTCCTGAATAATTGAACTGATTTCCTCTGCCTTGATCTGCATGCCTTACCCCTTTACCAGTTGGGCCCGGATCTTTTCGAGTTGGCCCTTGACGGTACTATCATATACTTTGCTTCCGATTCGAATTTGGATCCCGGCCAATAATGACGGGTCTTCTTGAAACGCGACGTCCACCGGACATTTCAGAAGCCCCTGCAGTTTGGATTGAAGTTCTTCTCGTGCCTTCGTCTCAATACTTTGGGCCGAGGTAATGGACACCTGCTGTTTTCCTTGTTCCCGATCCATCAGGTCACGAAAGGCCTCAGCAATTTCTGGTAAGACACCCACACGATTTTTTTTCAGGAGTTGGTCACAAAATCTCCCCATGGTTGGTGGACTCCCCGCCCGTTCACTACAGCCAGTGAGCACAGAGGACTTTTCTTCCAGGGTAAAGACTGGTGACGCCAACACATGTTTAAGCGCCGTAGACTCTTGAATTGCGTTCGCCAGGGCCTGGAGCCCGGTTTGGGCGGCTTCCAAACTTCCCTGGTCAAGCAGATGAAACAAGGCTTGGGCGTAGCGTCTAGCAACGGTATTTTTCGTCATAATTTAGTCGCGTATTTGATGAAGGCAAAACAACAGCCCTTGCGCTCGGCGCAATACCAAAAAAACGCAGAACGGTATCATGTGATTACATGAGTGTCAAATCATTCAACCACTTGGAGCGAATTTATGAGACTCGACCTACGAATTGACCGGTGGTCGTTTCGGTCAGCTGGGGGGGTTCCCCCGGTTGGATTGGGGTTCGTTGAATAATTCCCCCTCCAAGCACCCGGTCTCTTTCATAAAACACGGCAGATTGTCCGGGACTCAATGCCTTCTGTGGGGTCTCAAACTGCACCTTCATGATTCCTTTTGATTCGTGGACAAGCTGTGCGGGGACGGCCGGAGACGCATATCGATATTTCACCCAGACGGACTGAGTTTCCATTGGCACGGTATCGCCATGCCAGATTATCTCCCTCACGAGACATTCTTGCTGTAGCAATGTGTCTTCCTTTCCAAGGACGACCGTATTGGTCTCCGGGACGACATGTTGAACATACAACCGTTCTCCGGTGGCAAGGCCCAGGCCCTTTCGTTGGCCTTGAGTATAAAAGGCAATTCCGCGATGCTCTCCAAGGTATTGGCCTTGGGAATCCACAAATGACCCAGGACGATTCGCTTGCGGGGCTTCAATCTTAATAAATTCTCGATAGTCTCCTTGGGTCACAAAACAAATTTCTTGGCTTTCGTGCATTTCCTCAAGGGGAAGATCCAATTCTTCGGCTTTCGCCCACACTTCGGTTTTGTGCAAGTGACCTACGGGAAACACAATGTGTGGCAACCAGGTTGGTGAAATACGGTATAGAAAATAGGATTGATCTTTTTTGGAATCGATCCCTTTGAAAAGGAAATACCCTTGGGTCGTGGACTGTATGCGTGCGTAATGGCCTGTGGCCACATAGGATATACCTCGGGCTTGGGCAAGTTGGTACAACATGCCAAACTTAATTCGCTCATTGCATCGCACACAGGGATTGGGGGTTTCGCCTGATAAATATCCAGAGACAAAATCGTCGATCACACCTTTCTGAAAGGCTTCACGAGTATCGACCACTTCGTGAGGGATATCCAATTGTTTAGCCACATGGCGGGCGAGCCCAACTTTACAACAACCCCGCTCCTGCCATTTTTTGGTGACCGCTACGGTTTCATCTTCCTGCTCCCACACTTTGAGGGTGACACCACGAACGTCATAACCCTGTTCCGTGAGAAGAAGAGCCGCGACAGAGCTATCCACGCCTCCACTCATTCCAAGAAGGACCGTTGGTCGTGACATGATGGGATTACGCTTCCTGAGAACGGAGTTTGTGATCTCGGTGGGCATTGAGATCGTGAACATTTTCCATGGCAGCGGATGTATTTAAATCGTCAAGCTGACTGATACCCATGTCACACACCCCTTGGAACAAGACACCTTCTTCCATGGAAAACGATGGTGAGTGGACATCTCCAATTAAGACGGCAGGCTTCAAAAGTTGAACTTTTTTTGACGCGACGATGTTGCCTTCGACTTTTCCACCGGACACGATAACGCCACCGGCTATCGACCCTTTGATCACAGCATGTTCCCCAATAATCAAGGTGTCCCTTGTGGTGAGCTCACCTTCGAAGTGACCATCAATTCGTACCGTTCCATCGAAATTGGCTTTCCCTTTAAAATTAACGCCTTTCCCTAGGAAGGTATAATGATCTTCTTCAAAGATCGTGTCTTTCTTGTTTTTCTCGTCCTTATCGCCCCACATAAATGCCTCCTCAGCCTTTACGTTTGGATAGGCTCACGTTTAGGAGTTGCTTGGTCAAACTCTCAAAATGTTTGGCAATCGTTTTTCGTCCGGAATCCGATTTACACCGCTTTCAAACTATCATCGTACGCAGGCACCTTTTCCTGACTACTATAGCTCGAACTTTTCGTCATTGGGCCCATTTCACATGTTCCGTTAAACAACACGCCTTCTTCCATGGACAAAGACGGTGTCCTGACTGATCCGTTTAACACTGCGGGGGACATGAGTTGGATTTTTTCTCTAGCGACAATGTTCCCGAGGATTCTTCCCTGGCAGATAATCGTCCCGGCTTCCACTTTGGCATCGATCACCGCGCTTTTGCCAACAATGAGAACGCCGTCCGTGTGAATTTCCCCTTCTAATTGTCCATCAATGCGAACCGTCCCTTGGTAACTAATCACACCTTTAAATTCGACGCCTTCACCGACAAACGCACTGACATCATGACTCTGTTCAAAAACCTTATCATTACCTGATTGACTCCGTGATGAATCGGATAGGGAAAACCCTGTTGATGCCGTCGAGCTATTATCTGAATCACTATTCCTCCCAAACATGGTCGTCCCTCCTTCGATGTGGTGAAAATAAAAAATATTCTATCACGTCTGAAAACATTCCTTCTTCCCTCGGGTGTATAGCCTACCGAATTTTTACGATAAAATCACGTCCACAATGCGAGTGAGATCCTCGTCTGAATAGTAGGTCACTGTCAACTCTCCTCCTCGCTTTCGCGATCGAATGGCTACCTTGGTTCCCAATTGTTTTCGAAGTTGCTCTTCGACAGTCGAGTAACGACTGTGAGACCCAGATTGTTCTGTCTTTTTCGAATCCTTTTTTAACCCGGTCGAGCTTGTTTTTATCAACCGTTCCAAATCGCGGACTGACAGTTGATCGCGAAGAACCTTTTTGGCGACGGTGATTTGTGTCTGGGAGTTTCGAATACCCAAAATGACTTTGGCATGGCCGAGCGTCAGTTCTTCTGACCGTATTAACTGTTGTATTTCACTAGGTAAAGTTACTAGTCTTAAAATATTGGCGATAGAGGACCGCTCCCGGCCCACTCGTTCGGCCACAATTTCCTGTGTTAAACCAAATTCCTCAATTAATTTCGTATAGGCATGGGCTTCTTCCATTGGATTCAAATCTTTTCGTTGTATATTCTCAACAAGGGCCAATACCGTGGATTCGTAATCCTTCGTATTACGAACAATGACCGGCACGGTTGATAGATTGGCTAATTTGGCCGATCGGAAGCGGCGTTCACCGGCAATGAGCTCATAAACACCATCACCTTTTCTTCGCACTAAAATTGGTTGAAGAAGCCCATTTTGTCGGATCGATTCAGCCAAACTTTCTAAATCTTCTTGCAAAAACGTTTTTCGTGGCTGGAATCGATTCGGTACAATCTGCGTGATCGGGACCATTTGGATGACCTGGTCTGATCCCGAAGAGCGTGGGTCATGGCCTGGCAATAATGCTCCAAACCCCTTACCTAAAGCTTTTTTCTCCATTTCCTAACAACTCCTTACACATTTCGATGTAGGCTTTCGACCCTGCAGAGGCTGCATTATACAAAAGACCAGGCCGGCCATAACTGGGTGCCTCTGCTAAGGCCACGTTTCGTGGGATGATTGATTGGTAGACTTTTCGACCAAAAAACTTTCTCACTTCCTCTGACACTTGCTTGGAAAGGGTGAGTCTGGCATCCCACATCGTCAACAGAATACCTTCTAATACCAACCGTGGGTTAAAGGAATCACGAACACGATCAATATTGGAGATCAAACTCCCCAATCCCTCCATTGCGTAATATTCGCACTGGACGGGGATAAGTACTGAATGGGCCGCCGTAAGGGCATTCACCGTCAACAGGCCCAAAGCTGGTGGGCAATCGACAATAATAAAATCATACTGATCGCTCACCTCCGCGACCACCTGTTGCAGGGCGTACTCTCGGTCTGCCACATCGGCCAACTCGACTTCTGCACCTGCAAGGTCAGGCCCGGAGGGAAGTATGTGTAACTCTGGTATCTGGGTTGGAACAATAGCTGTCTTGGCTTGATCCTTTTTTATCAAACAATCATAAATAACCTTTTTAGGGCTTTCGATCCCAAGTCCACCGGTAGCATTGGCTTGAGGATCGAGATCGATGAGTAACACAGCCTTTTGAGAAATCGCCAGTGCAGCAGCCAGATTCACCGATGTGGTGGTTTTACCAACTCCACCCTTTTGATTCGCAACTGCGATGATCTTAGCCATTGAAATAATGAAGCTTTTTTAACTTAGGTTTTTAGGCTGAAGGCTCAAGACTAAAGGCTAAAAGCCTTCGATATTCAGTCTATCCCCCTCAGCAGTTTCAATCTTTTTTGAAGCTGTTTATAGGAAATGTTCCACGTGGAACATTTCCTAAGTCGGGGTTGGACTCAATACTATCAATACTCGCTCACCAAACCCAAATGGTAATTGATAACAAACTTCTTTTTGGACGGTAAAACCCATCATATCTGGCAAGGTTTCGTGTTTTTTGGAGCGACTCAACACCACCTTCCCTCTTTCACTCAATAACTGCCTAACATACGGCAAACATATGTCGTATCTCAATGCCTTAAGACAAATCCAATCGTAGGCCTTTTGAAATTGTATAAAATTCGGCATTTCTTCTATGCGCTTGGCTTCTACGTGAACGCTTTTCAATTCCAAAGACCCAATGATGTGATGAAGAAATGCCACTTTTTTTAAATTTGGCTCAACTAAGGTCACGGAAATGTTCGGTTCTGAAATTTTCAATGGCAATCCAGGAAAACCCGCTCCGCTTCCAATATCCAAGACAGAACTAGGCAATTCGTCATGTACAACTTTCCGAAAGGCCAAGGAGTCAATAAATAAATTAGCGATGATATCTTTTTCTTTTTGATGTCCAATTAGATTAATTTTTTTATTCCACCTTACAAGTTCACGAAAATACCATTCAAACTGCTCACAGGATTCCCTGGTTAATTGGCATCCTATTTTAAGGGATTCCTGTTCAATAAGATCAAAGTGGGAAAGACTGGGCATTTTACAATGTTCCACGTGGAACAATTTTGAAGAGTATCGTGATCAGAAAGGAATCAAAGCATTTATATGGTTTGCGATGTCTGCTTGATTCKTTTTTGTCTTTCCAAAGAAACAAGAAGGAGAGAAATKGCTGCKGGAGTWATTCCKGAWATYCTCGAAGCTTGRCCAACCGAAGCCGGTCTGAYCTTGGACAGTTTTTCGGCAACTTCWTTKGAAAATCCGSTGATATCATCGTAGGMAAAGTTTTCTGGAATTGAYTTTTTTTCTAATTTYTTAAATTTTTCAATATGTTGKAGTTGCCGYKTGATATACCCYTCATATTTTATGRWAATTTCAATRGATTCCTGAATGGTTGYATCTTCRACTGGACARTGGCCATCKATTYCGCACAATTTGGCATAGGAAATCTCAGGACGTCTGAGTARTTGACCMARRGTATGGCCAGGRTCGGGRAGAATTKCCTCAAACMTYTGCCAMCGTTGTTCCGTTTCAGAATYCCAATTCGGGCGGGTGTGATTCAGRCGAGTGACTTCTTTTTGGGTAATTTCCTCTTTTTTAAGAAAATCSTGAAAAATATCTTTTKTCACCAAMCCTAAMCCATRCCCTATTTCCATAAGGCGRGARTCRGCATTGTCCTCYCGAAGGGACARGCGATAYTCSGCCCTGGACGTRAACATTCGGTAGGGCTCMCGMGCATCTTTGGTGATTAAATCATCWATGAGCACACCAATGTAGGCTTGSGAACGGTCAAGAATAAGCGGRTCTMTKTCTTTCACMCKKAKTGCTGCATTRATRCCAGCCATGAGGCCTTGCGCMGCCGCCTCTTCATACCCTGAAGTGCCATTTATTTGTCCGGCGTGATACAAGCCCTTCACCAGTTTGGTTTCGAGTGTGGGATGAAGCTGCCGTGGAGGAAAATAATCGTACTCAATRGCGTACCCGGGTTTCAGCATCTTCGCRTGTTCGAGACCTGGAATRGTTTTTAGCATGGCRGMCTGCACATCAACTGGCAGGCYTGTCGAGATCCCRTTRGGRTAAAACGAATTTGAATTCAATTCTTCGGGTTCAAGAAAAATCTGGTGGCTTRATTTATCCGCAAATCTCACAACTTTATCTTCAATTGAGGGGCAATATCGTGGGCCTACGGATTCGATGATCCCAGAATACATCGGCGAACGATCMAGATTTTTACGAATGATRTCRTGGGTTTCCTCTGTTGTCGTCGTTAAATGGCAGCAGATTTGAGGATTGGAAATTATTTTTGTTCGAAAAGARAACGGTCGTGGCGARGGATCTCCTGGTTGTTCCTGCATGACATCAAAATTAATGGTATCTCTGTCYACCCTAGGAGGMGTGCCGGTTTTAAGACGACCCACTTCAAACCCAAAGTCCCTCATGCAATCGGACAAATGCTCTGATGGCGCTTCRCCGGCTCGTCCGCCAGGAAGATGATTCAACCCAATGTGCATCAACCCTTTYAGAAATGTTCCMGACGTAATGATAATGGCCTTGGCATRAATAGTTTCTCCTGTGTTCGTGACCACACCAATGACCGCACYRCCWTTGGTTAAARTCTGCAYTGCCGTCCCAACCACRATTTCCAAACCCGCTTGTTYYTTCAAAGTATCCTGCATGGCGGTTCGGTAYAAWGCCTTGTCGCACTGGACTCTTGTTGCCCGCACGGCTGGACCTTTTCGCGTGTTGAGAATGCGAAACTGAATCCCCGCCTTATCSGTRTTRAGMCCCATTTCWCCMCCAAGTGCATCGATTTCYTTRACYAAGTGGCCTTTGGCRATTCCACCGATAGCCGGATTGCAAGGCATTTGGGCGATCTTRSTTTCATCGATGGTCAGRAGCACAACKCTGCAACCCWTTCGTGCCCCTGCRAGCGCAGCCTCACATCCAGCRTGACCGCCTCCAATAACAATGATGTCCCGTTCCAATGACATATACGTTTAATTTCCTAGGTAACTACTCAARTTACCTCCCTTTTGSCCCAGGCCGGYGTTGCTGTGGTGCTCAAATCCTCACGTATTACAAATATACGCTCCGGTTTTCCGCTCCTCGCGCCTTGTCCTGAGTCAAAATTGAGGCAACCTGAGTAGTGACATTCCTAGTGTAATTTACTTTCCAATGCAAAAGTCTCGAAAAATGCGATCCAAAATATCTTCGGTGCTAACCGCTCCGGTGATTTCGCCAAGAGAGTCTAATGCAGCACGCATGTCCAGTGCAATGCACTCGGCATCCATTCCAGCTTTAATAGAGCCTTGAGCTTGGGAAATCGATTCCTGAGCTTGTGCCAACGCGGCCTTGTGTCGAAGATGAGTGACGATTAGTGCTTGCCCAGGCTCAAAATTGCTTTTAAAAAACAATGATCGAATCGTTTTTTTCAGGCTATCCAAACCCTCTTCGTTTTTTGCGGAAATTCTGACTACCTGATGTTGGTGCCCTTCTTTTTCTTCTCGACTGACAATGGCCAAAATATCCGCCGTCTCAATTTGATTGGGAAGATCATTCTTGTTGATCACAATTAGGCAACGGCCTTTAGCATGATCATGCAGCAGCGTACGATCTTCCTCCGACAGTTCAACAGAACCATCGATCATAAACAAGATCAAATCGGCTTCCTCTAAAGCCTCTTTGGTCCGTCGAATACCTTCTTCTTCAACAAAATCTTCCGTGTGTCGAAGACCGGCTGTATCGAGAAGCCGCATGGGAATTCCGGCAATATTGACTGATTCATCAATGACATCCCGTGTGGTCCCGGGATCCGGAGAGACAATAGCACGATCCATTTTGAGTAGGGCGTTGAGCAAGCTGGATTTCCCAACGTTGGGACGACCGATAATCGCGGCTTTAATACCCTCACGAACAATCCGGCCTTCTTCAAAGGTTTCGATCAATTGTTGAAGCTCGGAATGTGCATTTTGTAAAACACGTTCCAATTGGGCCGTCTGAATAAAGGAAATGTCCTCTTCAACAAAATCCATCCCCGCCTCAAGGTGCGCCAGATTCGTGATGAGTTCCTCTTTCAAGCGTTCGACCTCTCGACGTAATGTTCCCCGCAATAAGCCCTGGGCCGTGCGCAAGCTGCTTGAGGTAGTTGCTTTTATGGTGTCGAGCACCGCTTCGGCTTGGGTCAGATCGAGTCGTCCATTCAAAAAAGCTCGCTTTGTAAATTCACCGGGTTCGGCCATTCTTGCCCCTTGTTGAATGAGGGCTTCACAGGTCGATTGAAGGATCAAGGGACCGCCATGGGTCTGGATTTCAACCACATCCTCTCCGGTGTAAGAACGGGGCTTTTTCATCACCACAACTAAGGCTTCGTCAAGAGGAAAGGAATCCGACCCCTTGAGGGTGTTCTCAGAATGGACATCGCTCAAGTACAAGCGATGGCTGGTGAGTTGTTCGAGAGTAGCGTGATTTCTTGGTTGGACAACTTTGGTGGAAATGGCGATGGCTCGTTCGCCACTGACCCGAACGATGCCGACACCACCTTCCCCCAGCGGTGTGGCAATCGCACAAATTGTATCCTCTCCCGAGTGTTCCATGGAGGGAGATCCCTTTATCTACTCCGACTCTTTCTCTTTCCCTTTACCCTTTTTCTTCTTGGATCCCTTTTGGTCGTCCTTGGGTTCCGCTATCGCGTCCGGTGGATCCGGCGGCGGTTGCGTGAAGGTCGGTTTCTTCAAAATAAATCGGTCCGTGACAAATTGTTGCGTGATGGTCAGCACGTTGTTCGTCAACCAATACAGAACGAGTCCTGCCGGGAACGTCAAAAAGAGAAACGTCAAAAACACCGGCAACATCAGCATCATTTTTGCCTGTGTCGGGTCCATCGTCGTGGGCATGATCTTTTGTTGCAAGACCATGGAGACCCCCATCAATATCGGGAGGACATAAAACGGATCAGGCACGGAGAGATCTGTAATCCACAACATAAACGGCGCCTGCCGAAGGTCAACAGTCATATACAAAATATTGAACAACGAAATGAACGCCGGCATCTGCAGCAGCATCGGCAGACACCCACCGACCGGGTTCACCTTATGTTCTTTGTATAACTTGATGAGTTCGCGATTGAGACGCTCCCGGTCTTCTTTAAACTTCTTTTGCAGGGCTTGGACTTTCGGTTGAATCTTCTGCATCCCCTGCATGGACTTATAACTTTTATATTGCAGCGGCACGAACAAGAGTTTAATGCAAACGGTCAGGAGGATAATGGCAATCCCAAAGTTGTTTGTGTAATCGTAAAAGAAGAGCAGAACAAAAAATAATGGTTTGGCCACGAACCTGACGATGTCCCAGGTGTCGTAAATAAACCATCCAAAATCAATGGTATCCTCGAGTCCATACCCCAGGGCCTTCATCGCATCAAATTGTTTGGGGCCGGCATAGAGCTGAAAAACAATTCTGGGTTCTTCGCTACTGGGTGGGAATTCCAACCCAGCGGTCACGACTCGCTCCATTTCCGTTTTGGCAAATACTCCCCGTGCGGCTTCCGGAATCATCACACTGATAAAATATTTATCTTGGAGGGCCGCCCATCGCATGTCCCCTGACTTCCGAATTTCGGGATCCGGGGATTCTTTTTCCAACTCCTCCCCGATCATCCATGCTGGCCCAATGGCCCCAATAAATCCCTGGCCCCATTCCACCACACCGAAATTGGTCCCTAATAACACGTCAACCCCACCTTCCAAACCTTCAGTCCTGATGACGACGTCCACGAGGTAGGAATCATGATGAAAGGTCAACTCCTTTTGGACAGCGATTCCCGTCTCTTCATCACGAAAAGTAAAGGTTACGGTTCCTGTGGGGTAAATAGAACTCAAGGAGTCAAAGTCACGGCTGACTTCATATAAGGCAGTTTCCAACAACTTGGTGACGGCAGGGTTGGAAACTTGAACCGAAAGGGGACCGGAAAAATGACCTTCTGGATAGATAAACTCGATAGGCTCTGGCTCATCGGTATCTTGAGTGAGGTAGTGCGTTAACTTCCAACTTCGGATTTCCGCTCCACGGTTACTGATTGAGGTCCGATAGAGTGAGGTTTCAACCTCTTCAAGGGTTTCGGTAGACGAGATAATGTCACGTGTTTCCGAAATAGTTTCGATTGGTTCAATGGAATCATGACCTACAAATTCATTTGATGAAGCTTGGCCATCAGGTTGTTGAAATTGTTGTTCCTCAACCGGCACAGGCTCGGGAAGGAGTCCAAATTCCTTGAGCAGAAAATCGTAGCCAATAATGATTGTAAGGGAAAGGACGAGAAAAATAATGATCCGCTGTTCCATGACTTGTCAGGCTTTCTCGCTGTTTCCTTTATCGATCGGAGCCTGGCAGCAGGATCCATATTATTCAATAATTCAAGAAGTTGTATGGGGAAGAAGGATGTTGCACTCAATCGTGGGCTTAAGGAACAGGGTCGATTCCACCAGGATGGAACGGATGGCATTTGCAAAGCCGAAATACCCCTAAATATATACCTCGTATGACTCCATATCGTTCAATTGCTTCACGAGTATACCAAGAACACGATGGTTCAAAGCGACAAACGGGACCGAGCCATGGCGATATCAATCGCTGGTACACCGTAATCATCCACAACACTATTTGACGCATGGTAGAGGATTAGTTGATGACAGCAACCCTTCCTGAGCCAGCACCTGAACCCAGGAATTACACAGTGCACGATGGTTAGACGTGAGGATGGGCCGTTTAGGAAATACGATGATATCGTAGCCTTGTACCAGTAGACTGTGTGTTTTACGTACCAATTCTCGAAAAATTCGCTTCCCGCGATTCCTGACCACAGCCTTCCCAAATCGTTTCCCTACAATAATGCCGACTCGAGTATCACGGGTCAGTGCTGAACAAAACATGACATTGAATAAAGAGGTTTGGCATCTCCTCCCCTCTCGCTTCACACGGTCATAATCTTGTTTTTTCTTGAGAAATAGGTCGAAAGAAAGTGTGTGTATTTCACTCATCAGAGACTGTGAGACGGGTTCGGCCTTTACGGCGGCGACGGGCCAAAATCTTCCTGCCATTTTTCGTACTCATCCGTTTCCGGAATCCATGGTCGCGCTTCCTCTTAAGATTCGACGGTTGTCTGTAAGTCATCGACATAGTAGTAAACCTCTCGATTAAAAAACACTAAGGGATTAATTGTAGATTCCTTATCTCCAAAGTGTCAAATAACGAATCTTGAGATCAACCACTCGTTGCAACACTTTCTCGAGGTTTACCCGCTGGAGACTGAAAGGCCAAAGTCTTTCGAGGGCATTGATTCAATCCTAAG
>LXTH01000013.1 GCA_001643555.1 Nitrospirae bacterium SPGG5
CCCGTTTTTCGATCCGGCCCCGGCTTTCCCGCGATTTCAGGTTTTCGAGTGAAGTTTTGGGCCTTGCCTTGGGCGAAGGGCGCGCTATCTTGCCGACTGTTCCAATAGCTAAGCTCTGGATCCGTGCCTTTGTGTTGCGATATCTCTTAAATAACTTTCGATTGGTCAAAATTGGAACCACCCAAGAGCAGCGTCGCTTGTTTTATAACCTGCGCAGGGAAAAAGCCAAACTGGAGCGACAGGGCTATATTCCCGATCCCAAGTTGTTAGCTGATCGTCTCAATGTTCGTGAACGGGATGTTGTGGAAATGGACCAACGCCTGGGTAGTTGGGAATTATCATTAGACCAGCCCATGACAGAAGACGGGGAAGGAACGTTTCATGACTTGCTTCCCGCGCCGCAAACCCCTGTGGATGACCAATTGGCCAATACACAACTCCGAATGCTTTTTCGAAAAAAATTGGCAGAATTTGCTCATACGCTTTCCGAAAGAGAAGAAGACATTTTGCGAAATCGATTACTTTCTGAAACCCCGGTGACGTTAGAAAATTTAGGGAGAAAATATTCGATTACAAAAGAGCGCAGCCGACAGATTGAAGCCAAAATTATCAAGAAATTACGGGAATTTATGAAAAATGAAATTCATGATTTTGAATTACTTAGGAAATAATTTCTAGATAATTATTCGTGCTAATTGAGTAAGCTTCCCAAATCCCACCCGTCCATTCCTGTTTTGAAACTTTCCCTATGAATGCGTGRGGAGAAAAATCTCCTCCRMCCCCCCTTGACTTCAAMGCAACCGGACTTATCTACANTTCCAATSCGGAAGCTTGYGCSTATTTTCCCATAACCCACAGGCTTACGATCACAAATAGATGAACTGTTACCCCATTTTTTCATTTACCAGGCCAACAACCACTAAAGGAGGTGAGCATGGCAGCCACAAAAGAAACAAAGGACACAAAGGACACAAAGGACACAAAGGAAAAAAAAGAAGGAAGTAGTGCCAAAGGGTTTCGTCCCCTTGGAGATCGAGTCTTTGTGGCCTACACCGAAGAATTAGAGCGGACGGCTGGAGGGATTTATGTGCCRGATTCMGCACGYGAAAAACCACAACGCGGGACCATYGAAGCCGCKGGCGCTGATGTGGAAAATGTGAAAGTGGGCGATCAAGTGTTGTTTGACAAATATTCTGGCACCAAAATCAAGATTGAAAATGATGACTGTCTGATCTTGAAAGAAGAAGATATCTTGGGTGTCTTTGAAAACTAATCCGGCCGACATTGACCAGAAACGATTCAATTGATATCCATTTACAGATGAATTCTAAGGAGGATATGTATGGCGAAGCAGATACAATACAGTGAACAAGCGCGTGCGTCGATTCTACGAGGCGTGAACAAGTTGGCCGATGCGGTGAAGGCCACGTTGGGGCCTAAAGGCCGTAACGCCATTTTGGACAAAAAGTTTGGTGCACCAACCATTACCAAAGACGGTGTGACCGTAGCCAAAGAAATCGAATTGGCGGATGGCTATGAGAACATGGGCGCCCAACTCGTCAAAGAAGTGGCCAGCAAGACCAGTGATGTGGCCGGTGACGGGACCACTACGGCCACGATTCTGGCTCAAGCCATTTACCGGGAAGGGGTGAAAAATATTACCGCTGGCGGCAACCCCATGGAAATCAAACGAGGTATTGATAAAGCCGTTGAAATGACCATTGACGAACTCAAAAAGCTTAGTAAACCCTGCCAATCCAAAAAAGAGATTTCCCAAATCGGGTCGATTTCGGCTAACAATGACCCGACGATTGGTGACCTCATTGCCGAGGCCATGGACAAAGTGGGTAAAGATGGCGTAATCACGGTGGAGGAAGCCAAATCCATGACTACCTCATTAGATGTGGTCGAAGGGATGCAGTTTGATCGTGGGTATATTTCCCCCTATTTCGTCACCAACGCCGACCGTATGGAAGCAGCGCTGGAAGATGCCTTCCTGCTCATTGTCGAAAAGAAGATCAGTGCGATGAAAGATTTGCTCCCGATCTTAGAGCAAGTTGCGAAAATGGGCAAACCGCTCGTCATCATTGCTGAGGATGTCGAAGGCGAAGCCTTGGCGACCTTAGTCGTGAATAAATTGCGTGGCACCTTGAACGTCGCAGCAGTCAAAGCCCCCGGCTTTGGTGATCGACGAAAGGCCATGTTGGAAGACATCGCAACCCTCACCGGTGGCCAAGTCATTTCTGAGGAAGTCGGCTTGAAATTAGAGTCTGTGAAGCTCACCGACTTAGGCCGGGCCAAGCGGGTCAATATCGACAAAGATAACACCACGATCGTAGAAGGTGCCGGCGATCCTAAACGGATCGAAGGCCGTGTCAAGCAACTTAAGACTCAGGTTGAAGAAACCACGTCTGAATATGATCGGGAAAAATTGCAAGAACGATTAGCTAAAATGGTTGGTGGTGTAGCCGTCATTAACGTTGGCGCCGCGACCGAAACCGAAATGAAAGAAAAGAAAGCTCGAGTGGAAGATGCTCTTCATGCCACCAAAGCCGCGGTGGAAGAAGGCATTGTCCCAGGTGGGGGCGTCGCGCTTCTTCGTTGTATCTCTGATTTAGATAAATTAAAGCTCAGCCACGACCAACAAGTTGGCGTGAATATAGTGCAACGGTCTTTGGAAGAACCGATTCGCCAAATCTCCATCAATGTCGGGGCGGAAGGCTCAATCATTGTGGAGAAAGTCAAAGCTGAAAGCGCACTTCGGGGCTACAATGCCGCAACTGGCGAATTCGTGGATATGGTCGAAGCCGGTGTGATCGATCCCACCAAGGTGGTTCGGTGCGCACTACAAAACGCTGCCAGTGTATCAGGCCTCATGCTGACCACCGAAGTCATGATCACGGACATTCCGGAAGAAAAGAAAGATGCTGGAATGGGAGGTGGTCACGATCACGGAATGGGTGGTATGGGCGGAGGAATGGGTGGTATGGGCGGAATGATGTAA
>LXTH01000031.1 GCA_001643555.1 Nitrospirae bacterium SPGG5
CGCCGAGCACGTCCACGATGAACTGCGAGAGAATCTGAGTCAGTTGGGGCTTGAGGTTTGTGACGTGCCGAGTTATGTCTGCGAATCGGAGCCGGGCGATGTGGTCGCTTTCGACATGCGCTGCTGGCATGCGAGCTGGGGCGGGAGTGATGACCGTCGGATGTGTACGATGGTTTACTACAACAACCCCAAGACTCCTGAAGAAGACGCTGCTACACGCCATCGCGCGAGCAGAAATGCCAAGACGCCCGAACAATTTAACCGCCCGGGTAGTCCACTCTATCATCCACACTGGGTTGCAAATCCGCAAAGAAGCGAAAAGCGGCAACGCTGGATTGATCGGTTGGGATTCGACCAAGCCGASCGGGTTTGCCAACAAACCATTGGCATTCCTCCRTTGACGSTTCGGACCAACACGCTTCGCTGTTCACGGRMGGAGTTRARMGAACGRTTACAACAAGAAGGGTATGGCGTGACACCAACAGARGTGAGCCCTCTCGGCCTGACRCTGGAWAAATGTGGMTCGCTGACCACACTRGCGCCTTTGCAAGATGGGTGGTGCTATGTCGAGGACGAAGCYGCTCAGTTGGTTCCATTTCTYTTGGATGTTCAGCCCGGACATCGGGTTTTGGAYGCCTGTGCYGCMCCWGGTGGGAAATCCACTCATATGGCRGCMCTCATGGGYAATCAGGGGGAAATTGTGGCCGTTGATCGGAGCGCCAATCGGTTRCAGGYCCTGCAAGAAAACGTGGATCGATTGGGYATCACYTGCATTCGYGCTATGGTTGRGACCTGGTCCGAGGGCTTTGGGACCTCATCCCCGGTCGCTCCAATGTTAGAGGACGGTTTCGATCGTATCCTTGTCGATACTCCTTGCTCTGGCTTGGGTATCCTACGACGGCATCCTGAAGCCAAGTGGCAAAGGTCGGCAGAACAGTTGCCCCAACACCAACAATTACAGATAGAAATCCTCCATCAGGTGTGTACTTACTTGAGACCTGGCGGAATCTTGGTCTATAGTGCCTGCTCGGTAGAACCGGAGGAGAGCACACAGGTCATCTCACGGTTTTGTATAGACCATCCAGAGTTTCAGCATGAAAGCTCGGCCCCGTTTCTTCCTCCTGGGAGCCAAACCTTGACAAGTCCGGAGGGAGATCTTTTGACACTTGGCTCAATCTATGACATGGATGGATTTTTTGCAGCACGTCTTCGAAAGGCCTAACTCATGAGTGCTCGCGCGGTAAAAATTGCTCCGTCTATTCTCTCGGCGGATTTTGCGCGCCTTGCCGATGAAGTCGCGGCCGTGGAGGCCGCTGGGGCCGACTTCCTTCACGTCGATGTGATGGATGGCCATTTCGTGCCCAACCTGACGGTTGGGCCGCCTATCGTGGAAGCACTCCGCAAGGTCACGTCGCTACCACTTGATGTCCATCTCATGATCACGAATCCTGATTCCTTTATTCAGGAGTTTGCGGAAGCCGGCGCGAGTTACCTCACAGTTCACACGGAAACGTGCCCGCATCTGCATCGCACGATCCAATTGATCAAAGAACATGGGGTGAAGGCCGGGATCACACTCAATCCGTCAACCTCTTTAACCACACTTGAAGAAGTCATCGCCGATGCCGATCTGGTATTGATTATGTCGGTCAACCCAGGCTTTGGAGGTCAAACATTTATCCCGGCGATCTTTGATAAAATCACTCGAACCCGGGAACTTATCACTCGAACGGGTAGTAAGGCGCTCCTCGAAGTAGACGGCGGCGTCAAAATCGATAACGCCGCGGAGGTAGTCAAAGCCGGGGCAGAAGTCTTGGTGGCTGGATCGGCCATCTTTAACAGTCCCAATTATGCCGACACCATTCAAGCGTTTCGATCAGCTGCCCACGTTCTTTCAGCCCCGTTGTAACCCATGAGCGCTAGGGACCTGTATGACAGCCTGCATCCCCTCGAAGTTCATCTCCTTGCGGCGTTGTTTTCACAATCGACTGCGCTATCTGACAGCACACTCGCGGAACTGACGCCCCTCGATYCTTCGCAAATCAGCATGGCGCTGRGCTGGCTCCARKCCAAAGCCCTSATYCAAACCGAMTCCGARACYATMACKTWCCTGGTTGGGTTAACCGATGTAGGCCGRGGRTATTTGTCGAGCGGGTCTCCCKCKGRGTGGATTCTTCAATCYTGTGGGGARGCRACACAAAATGGGAAYTCGCTYACYGTCAARGACYTGCAAGCSAAAGAMCAGTTTCARCCCACTGARTTGAGCCGGGCCATCGGGCTGTTGAAAAAAGAAGGCGCCATYCAAATGGTYGCTGGKGGCGCCATTGAAACGACCGGCACACCMAGTCCAACCACSGAAACGCTCAAGGGTTTACTTCGGCAACTCRAGTCYTCCACCGAGGAGCTTCCTKCCTTTTCMRCMGACAATCAAARCCTGCTGAAACAATATTCCGTGAAACGCGGGAATGCCAAGGAACCTTTCCGGATCGARGAACGAGTGGAGCGAGCTTACACGCTCACCTCCGAAGGGCAASWCGTGGCCAAACTYTGTCGTCCTGGYGCGACKGARGAAATYTCTCAACTCACCCCRGACATGCTYAAGGATGGCACGTGGCGCAACAAACCGTTTAGAAAATACACCATCAATCTTCGACCACCTCGAGTAGCGCCTGGCCGGCGGCATCCTTATCGAGAGTTTCTCGATCTCGTAAAACGCCGGTTGGTGAGCATGGGATTTCAAGAGATGCGCGGCCCCTTGGTGGAAACCGAATTTTGGAACATGGATGCGCTCTACATGCCTCAGTTTCATCCGGCTCGCGCGATTCACGACGTGTACTTCGTGAAAAACCCCAGGCATGCTGATAAGATCCCGGAACCCTTTCTTTCTCGCGTTGCAGAAGCCCACGAACATGGCGGGTCTACGGGATCCACTGGTTGGGGCTATCAATACGATCGAGAACGGGCTAGCCGACTGGTTTTACGAAGCCAGGGCACCGCGGTATC
>LXTH01000143.1 GCA_001643555.1 Nitrospirae bacterium SPGG5
TTCGATATTGGAGGATTGCTTGCGACCGCTCCTGGGCAAGAATTTAAGAATATGCCACAAGTGACGGGTCAGGATGTTGAACGATTGGAACAGTGGATTGATCGGTGCCAGGAAGATTTAGCTCCATTGAAAGAATTCATTTTGCCGGGAGGGGGGCGGGTCTCCGGATTCCTTCATCAAGCTCGTACGGTTTGCCGTCGTGCTGAACGTATGTGTGTTCGCTTAGCCCGGGAGGAATCCATTTCTCCTCAAATCATTCCTTTTTTGAACCGTTTGAGTGACGCGTTTTTTGTGTTGGCACGATGGATTGGACATCATACAGGAGAACCGGAATTTTTATGGGATCGATCAGTTATAGAAAGCTAATTGGCCTGAGTGCGTTGGTTCTTCTTGTCATTGTTGGGTTTGTTTTTTCAAAACCCGCGTCGAAAAGACTGAATATCCCAAATGACCCCAAGGCTGAGGAGGCGTTGGAATTAGTGCAATCCCATCCAGCTCGGAATGCTCCGACCTTGCAAGATGCGGTCGAGCGATACCTTCGAGAATTGGAAGCCAAGGGGACGCCATTTCATAAGGGGGAATGGCAGGTTGGGAAGGAACAACCAGGAGTGTATGCAGTCAGAATTCTGATTCGGGAAAAAGGCTTCAATCAATGGATTGAACGAGAGTTTGCCTGGCGGGTGATGATGAAGGATCAAACCATTCGTGTCATATCATTAGCGGCGATTCATTTTATGCCGTTTCATGAGTTACCGCCCCTGCCCCATCAAGACCAAATTTCTTAAGGGGCTGTTGAAAAAGACCGCCAGCGGCGTTCTCGGCCCGTTGTCGTGCTCACGTACATGAGTACGCTCCGCTCGCCAACGGGCCTGCGGCCTTGCTGGAGGCCTTTTTGAACAGCCCCTTCCTTCTAAGTGGAACAGTCTTGATTCTCAAGCGCAATTTGTATAGTGCCGTCGTTGACTCTCAATGGAAAACACAATACCGCCCAATCATCAACCGGGTTTTTCAGGCATTGTCCGGTTCGAACATTGAATTTCCAGCCATGCCAGGGGCATTGGACAATGTCTCCTTGAAGCGTCCCTTCGCCCAATGGACCACCCGCGTGAGGACAGGTGTTATCCAGCGCAAACAGCTCTCCCCCGACGTTAAACAGCGCGACCCCACGGCCTGTATCCTCCACTTCTACAGACAGGCAGGATCCAGGGGGGAGGTCGGATAATTTGGCAGCGTCAATATACTTCAACGTGTTCCTGTACATGGATGGTGTCATGACCAAAATAAAATTCTATCAAGGTTGGTATCATGCTGCAAGGGAAACACATGGGTGGCCTGTTGCTTCAATGCCTAGCCGGATGCTATACACACACGCAACCCGATTGCGGCGTTGGAAATGATGTGGAGGTCCAGGTAGCTGATGGAAATGACTCTCCTTCTGAATACCACCTATGAACCCTTGCGTGTGGTCAATTGGAAAAAGGCTATTACCTTATTGTGCCAAGATAAGGTCGAAGTCCTTGAATTTTATGAGCGGGATATTCGTGGTGTAACGATTACCTTCAAGCTCCCTTCGGTGATGCGGCTCCTCAAGGTGGTGAAATTTAGGTCCGCCCCTCGAGCGGTTAAATTTTCCCGAATCAATATTTTTACGCGTGATAAGTACACGTGCCAATACTGCTGGAAGAAGTWYCGTACWGARGAWTTGACCTTYGATCATGTCGTGCCTATTGCCAGAGGTGGAAAGAAAACCTGRGAAAATATCGCGACTGCCTGTTGGCGGTGCAATAACAAAAAAAGTGGACGGACGCCGGCAGAAGCTCATATGCGCCTGARAAAGAAGCCGGAGAAACCGCGCTGGAATCCGACGTTGACCATAATGATYGGGATTCGACATGCGCCAAATAGTTGGAGAGATTACTTGTATTGGCATATGGAATTAGACACGGATGAATAATATGTCGCTGTCTTCCTTTGTGTTCTTGTCTGAGATGTGATTCGGGTGTGTGCCGCTGTGTAATCCTGCCAGTGTGTTTCCTTTTTCAACCAATAGGTTAGATGGTGGTGTGGAGCCGATTGGCTGTTGTGGGTTCAAGAGATACTCAGCGGAATGTCTGGTGTGATGAGAAGGAGTCGTGATGAGTGAGAATGCAGGTTTTCAAATTTCTCTTAATATTCAGGGTCGGTTATGTGTGGTCATTGGCGGGGGTGATGAGGCATTTGAAAGAATATCCCGCTTGTTGGATGCGGGCGCGAAAGTCATCATCGTCACTCCCACCCTCAATACTCCTCTCAAGAAATTAACGGCATCGGGAAAGATTATACATCGTGGCAGGCATTTTCGATCCACGGATACGCAGGATGCATTTTTAATTCTGAACCTGTTGCGTGAAGATACGGATCTGTCGAAATCACTATTTGACCTTGCTAAAACGGAGCGGTTCTTGGTGTGGTCGATTGATCAATCAAGCCGGTCAACTGTGATGATGCCGGCGGTGGTGGAGCGTGGCGCGCTTCGTATCGCCATTAGTACCAGTGGCGCCTCGCCAGCCTTGGCGAGTGTGTTACGTCAAAATTGCGAAGTCCTCTTTGATGATGAATTCGGACAGTTTCTTGACTGGTTGGGATCGTTACGCGAAGAATTACAGAAGAATGAACCGAAAGAAACAAAGCGCCGAGAGCGACTCAGGGAAGCTGTTGAAGGATTTGGGTTGACTGGGAAGGTGACCTATCCCGCCTCGTGGATTGCGCATAAAGAACAATCGGCCTCTTCTTAGGTTCTTCGCAGAAATACGCTGAACAAATCAGAAATTCAAATATCGAAATCCAAAACAAATCCGAAATCCAAAACCCGAATGTCTCAAACGGCTCGGCAGAGTGGGCGAATTGGCAAATTCGTTTTTCAGGCTCGTTCTGGCGGCGTTTAAGTCATTTGAAATTTGGTCA
>LXTH01000235.1 GCA_001643555.1 Nitrospirae bacterium SPGG5
CTTGGATCTCGACGTCGAAAAGATGATTGCCATGGTGATCATTAACCGGTGTAAGGGATGTGAGTTGTGCATGGTGGTGCGTGATGCGGCCAAACACGAAGCCATTACCATGGTGGCTGTCAACGCCGATGGAACATTAACGAGTTCGGCTGGGGAGGCCGCTGAGTTAGGGCAAGCCTATTCAAATTAAAGAGTAGATGATAAATAAAGCCCCATGACATTGGTTTAAGTGGAATGTCGTGGGGCTTTATTATGTCAAAAAGGGCACTGCTCAGGTATTTAGGCTGAAGACTGAAGGCTATCACTTATCACGTAACCCTCGGAGTAAGTCATTTTAGACCTTCTCGGGTTTGGCTAAAAGCCTTCGGCCTTCAGTCTATCCACCTGGGTTACTGAAAAAGAACAAAGACCAATTGATCTTTCACATGTGAGACATTATATGAGCCAAGATCTTCGAGAGTTGATGGATAGAATCCGCGATCAGATGACTCAATTTCATGAAAAGTTAGAAAGTCGAGCCCAAGAAATTGAACTCACGGGCGGAGACCATGATGTGGCGAAAAAATTAACCATGGGCGCTGATGCGATGAAAGACAGCGGCAATATCTATGTGTCCTGGGCCCGCCATTATGTCGCGCTGTCAGAGGGTGGAGCTGCGGAGGCCGAGGAAGGGGAAGAGGATTCTGACGATTTTCAGTTTTAATAAACCTGATAAACTCTTTTTATGAAAAATGCTGACTTAGGACCTGAGAGAAAATAACCTGGACGTCTCGCATCCCATCTTCGGGCCACCTTTGAACGGGCCTCAATCGAAACACCCTCAACATAGCTGTGCCAGGCCTCGGGTGTTTCTCAATCGTTCCGTCCAAATCCGACCCAAATCTTGACGCGATATTGTCCAAGTTATTTTCTCTCAGGTCCTTAGCGTTTTTTTTGGTATTGATCAAAAGAACTCGCCAGTATATGATTCGAATGGCTAGCATTTAACCGCAATACACCGACTCCTTTTTTCACAGTTGTGTTCCTCGGTAGCTCAGTTGGTAGAGCGGTCGGCTGTAGCAGGGAACTGCAGCTTCCACAGGAAACTGTGGTCGAAAAATCGGGTGAATTCAGGGAAGCCTTCCCCGCGTTCGTGACGAACTCGGAATGGGAACCCTGAGCGAAGCCTGCCGAAGGGTCTCGTGTAGGCAGGAACGTGCAGAGACTAGAGGCTGAGGAACCCAACCAATAAGGCCTCACAAGCGCCCGACACCCTCCCCTGATTGTTCAGGCGGGTGATGAGATAGTCCGAGCCCGGTAGAAATGCTGGGGGTACTCGTAACCGACTGGTCGCAAGTTCGAGTCTTGCCCGAGGAGCCAATTTAAAAAGGCCATGAGATAATTTCTCATGGCCTTTTATTTTTGTAGGGAGAAACTGTCTGCGGACCAAAGGATTTCAGTGACCTTCTTTTACCAAATTTTTATTCCACTCTGGAACTTCCACAACAAGGTTTTTGGTTCCATCCGGAATGCACTGGCAAGCCAATCGAGATTGCAGCGTGAGGGAGGGAGCTTCGTCCAATTGGTCTAACTCGTCATCTGTGGCTTCGTTACAGGTCTCCAGTCCTTCCTTTACAATAACGTGACAGGTTGAACAAGCGCATACCCCTCCGCACGCATGTTCCACATCCAGACCTGCTGCTCCCATGGCAATATCCAGAATGCTCCCAGGTTGGCCGGTTGGGCCATAGGGAATTTTACTTGGATCAACCTCGACTACCACATTTTCTCCTGGTGTTTTGATCGTGACCGTGAATGATTGTGTCGCGGCTTTTGCTTCAATTTGCTCTATATAAGGATTGCTCCCACCCATCTTGTTCTCCTTGTGTCGTATGATAAACTTATGCTTATTTATAAATTTTATGTTACTTTTCAATACATTGTGTTAAGTTGTGTTAAGTTTCTGAAATCGACGACTGATATTATCTCCGACTAAATTACTCTTGACTAGACGAGAATGTCAATGGTAGTATTTGTTCCGATGGTTTTGGTCGGAGACTTTATCAATCTGTGATTGGAATGAAGCGAAGAGGTTCCTGTGCTGAAGTTCTCTAAAAAGGCAGATTACGCGTTATTGGCCCTCCAATATATGGCCTCGGTTCATGGCAGTGGGGAGCTACAACCGCGTGTGGTGAATACCAAGGAAATTGCGGAAGAGCATTTCATGCCAGTTGAGCTGCTCGCGAAAGTTCTGCAAACCTTGGCACGGCATCAAATCATTGAAAGTCACCATAATGGGCCCAAGGGTGGGTATGTGTTAGGCCGAGAGCCCAAAGACATTTCCGTCGCCCAAGTATTAGAGGCCATCGAAGGGCCCTTGGGCATAACAGATTGTTACCACGAAAAAGATCAGTCGTGGTGTGACCAATTGGAACGTTGTAATATCCGAACACCATTGCTTAAAATTCAAGACAGCATTTATAAATTGCTTAACAGCATGTCGATTGAGGACATGCTGATGAATGAATCGCCTTTAATCATCGTCGAATCTTTAAAGCTAGAAGGAGTGCACTCATGAAGTTACCCATTTATATGGACAACCATTCGACCACGCCCTGCGATCCTCGCGTGGTGGAGGCGATGCTCCCGTATTTCACCGAAAAGTTTGGCAATTCAGCGAGTCGCAACCATTCGTTTGGTTGGGAGGCTGAAGAAGGGGTAGACACCGCACGAAAGCAAATTGCCAAACTGATCAATGCGGATTCCAAGGAAATTGTCTTTACCAGTGGTGCGACGGAATCCAATAACTTGGCGTTGAAAGGTGTGGCGGAGATGTATCGCGTAAAAGGTGATCACATCATCACGAGCTCGACGGAACATCGCGCGGTGATCGACCCGGCCAAATCGCTCGAGAAGAAAGGTGTCAAGGTCACCTATCTTTCGGTGGATAAGACCGGCACGGTGAATCCTGATGATGTGCGCAATGCCATCACGGATAAAACCATTTTGATTTCGATCATGTTAGCGAATAACGAAATTGGCACCATCAATCCCATTAACGAAATTGGCAAGATTGCAAAAGAAAAAGGCGTGCTGTTCCACTGTGATGCGACTCAAGGCGTCGGAAAAATCCCGGTTAATGTCCAAGAGCTAGGCGTGGATCTGATGTCTTTTTCGGCGCATAAGATTTATGGGCCGAAAGGCATTGGCGCATTATACGTTCGGCGTAGGGCCCCTCGAGTCCGCTTGGCGCCGATGCTGGATGGTGGTGGTCATGAACGGGGCATGCGGTCAGGGACACTTCCGGTTCCATCGATTGTTGGTTTTGGGAAAGCCGCGGAGTTGTGCGAACAAGAAATGGCAACAGAGTCCGTTCGAATGATGGCTCTGCGCGATCGACTGAAGGCCGGCATTATGGGGGCGATGGAAGAAGTCTATCTGAATGGGCATCCTACCGAACGGCTGCCCGGGAATTTGAATATTAGTTTTGCCTACGTCGAAGGCGAGGCGTTGCTGATGGGGGTGAAGGAAATTGCCCTTTCTTCTGGCTCGGCGTGTACTTCTGCGACACTCGAACCGTCTTATGTGCTTCGGGCGCTTGGCGTGGGTTCGGATTTAGCGCATTCGTCCATTCGGTTTGGGATCGGACGATTTACCACAGAGGAAGAAGTGGACTATACGATTGATCGGATGCTTAAGGCTGTGAATCATTTGCGAGAGATGTCGCCATTGTATGAAATGGCCAAAGAAGGGATCGATCTCAGTACAGTCGAATGGGCGGCTCACTGAATTAGAGAAACAGGAAATATAGCCAATCGTGTTTTGCATAATTGTAAAAATCTAAGGAGGGTAGAATCATGGCATACAGTGAAAAGGTGATTGACCATTACAACAATCCTCGCAATATGGGGAGCTTTAAAAAGGACGAGGATGGTGTAGGGACAGGCATTGTTGGTGCTCCCGAGTGCGGCGATGTGATGAAGCTTCAAATTAAAGTCGAAAATGACACCATCGTTGATGCTAAGTTTAAAACCTTTGGATGCGGGTCAGCCATTGCCAGCTCAAGTTTGGCGACAGAGTGGTTAAAAGGCAAAACCGTAGAGGAAGCCGGGCAGATTAAAAATACGGAAATTGTGGAAGAACTCAATCTTCCCCCAGTGAAAATTCACTGTTCAGTGTTAGCGGAAGATGCGATTAAAGGTGCATTGAATGATTATAAGAAGAAAGCGGAGATGAAGTTACAACAAGAAGAAACGGTTGCCTCAACTAGTTCCTAAATTGGTGAAGTTGGATTAAGGGAGAAGGAATATGGAGACGACACAAACGACGGAAACCCCCCTGGTGACCTTGACGGATGCCGCGGTTGAAGAAGTGAAGCGGTTGATGGATGTGCAAGATCTCACCGAAGGTGGTCTTCGCTTGGGCGTCAAAGGTGGTGGATGTTCCGGTCTCAGTTACACAGTTAACTTTGATGACAAGATTAGTGAATTTGATACGATTTGCGAAAAGGATGGTGTGAAAATCATCGTGGATGCAAAAAGCGCTATTTATCTTGAAGGCATGCAACTCGATTATCAAAAGGATCTCGTGAGTGGGGGATTCCAATTTAGTAATCCCAATGCCACCAAAACCTGTGGATGTGGAGAATCCTTCTCCGCGTAAGGGCAGCACCCACGTATAGTGGGAAAATGAAAATGATTCGAATTGGCGGGCATGGTGCAGTTGAACCATGCCCGTTGTGCGAGTGCCGACGATGAGTACCCAACCGACATCAACTGATCGTGTGTCCCGCGAATTGCCCATGGCGCGAAGTATGTGCTGGCATTGCCAGTCCGAGGTCTTCGGAGAATACTTTTGCGGTCGATGCGTGAAGGTTCAACCGCTTTCGAAAGAGTTAGACTATTTCACCTGCATGAACCTTCCTCGCCTGCTTACCATCGATAAAAAATATTTGGAGGACACATTCTATTCGTTGAGTCGCACTTTTCATCCGGACTTCTATGCCAATAAAGATGAAGGGGAAAAAGCCGTCAGTCTTGGGAATACGGCGCTTCTCAATACAGCGTATCGCACGCTCAAAGATCCGATCCAAAGGGCAGAATATCTGATTCGATTAGAAGCCGGTTCAGTCAAGGATATTCGTTCTGCCCCACCTGCTGATTTATTTGATGAAATTCTTGAGCTCCAGGAGGATTTAGAAGAGTTTCGTTCGTTATCCGGTGATACTGATTCAGAGCGTGGACGAGAATTACGAAATAAGCTTCAAACTGATCGAGAAACCCTGGAGGCCCGCCAGGAGCAACTCAAGGCTGAACTGTTTGAGAAGTTTCAGGAATGGGATGGCCTTCAGGGCTCATCGGAAGACTCTGCAAACATTCGTGCCAAGAAAGATGCCGTGCTCAAAGAGATGCAGGAAATACTTTCTAATCGGACGTATGTACGAAATATCGTGAATGATCTCATGGCGGCAATGAGTTAACCGTCATTTTGGTTTTAAGCAACACCCTAAAATGGCAAGAGGAGCAGGGACTGCTCAAAAAGCATGCCTTCGCTTTCAGCCTTCGTAGCCACTCTCGAGTTCCGTAGCCACTTCGGCAGAGTAGGCTCGGCGGAGGCTGGGAACGTAGCTGGCGGTTTTTTTCAACAGATCCTGATAAGGAACGTATGGCAAGAATAGTAGGCATAGACCTTGGTACCACCAATTCATTGGTCGCGTATATGGATGGAGATGTTCCTCGTGTTATTCAAGGCAAACATGATGAGGCAAAAGTCCCGTCGGTTGTTGGCCTGACGGATAACGGCATTATTGTTGGAGAACCAGCCAAGGAGCATTTGGTTCGCGACCCCTCGAGGACGATTTATTCCGTCAAGCGGTTTATGGGCAAGTCTTTGGCGGATGTGTCCGAGGAGTTGAAATATTTCCCCTACAGCCTTCAAGAAAAAAACGGGGTGATTCGCATTCAGGTCGGAGACAAAACGTACTCGCCCCCTCAAGTCTCTGCCATGATTTTGAAGGAACTAAAACTGCGAGCTGAAGCCCACCTTCGAGAAGACATTACCAAAGTTGTCATTACAGTTCCCGCCTATTTCAATGATGGCCAACGGCAAGCCACGAAAGATGCCGGCCTCATCGCCGGGCTTGAAGTGCTGCGAATCATCAACGAACCGACAGCGGCGTCCTTGGCCTATGGGTTGCAAAAGAAAACTCAGGGCGTGATCGCGGTCTACGATCTTGGTGGTGGGACCTTTGATATTTCTCTGCTTAAACTCAAAGATGGCATTTTTGAGGTACTGGCGACGAATGGTAATACCCATTTAGGAGGAGATGATTTGGATCGGCGACTGGTCGAATCTGTCATGAAGGACCTCGACGCCAATCATGGGTTGAAGGTGGAAGACCTTCCCGAACTCATGCAAACGGTTCGGTTAGAATCCGAGCGKGTGAAGATTCGGTTATCCAATGAGGRCAAGACGTCAATGTCYATTCCTCTTCCCGATGRGAGGGGAACGTACACCCGTGAATGGTCTCGAGAGGAATTGGARTCYCTCACYGTRGACTTAGTGCGACAAACACTCGCTCCCTGTCGATTGGCSATKCRGGATGCCGAGTTGCAACTCAATGACATAGATGAAGTGGTGYTGGTTGGGGGAAGCACCCGCATGCCGTTGGTTCGTCRGTTAGTTGAAGAACTRTTTGGCCRGACGCCTCATAGCGAGCTGAACCCTGATGAAGTGGTGGCGCTTGGGGCTGCGRTCCAGGCCGGTATTCTCGCGGGTGATAACAAAGACATGCTATTGCTCGATGTCACCCCGTTGTCCTTGGGCATCGAAACCATGGGTGGGGTGATGAGCACGTTGATTCGACGGAATACCACCATCCCAACGAGCGCCAAGGAAATGTTTACCACCTATGTCGATAGGCAAACCTCCGTGGATATTCATGTTTTGCAAGGCGAACGTGAGCTGGTGCAAGACAATCGGAGTCTTGCTCGATTTCAACTCAAGGTTCCACCTCTGCCTGCGGCAGTGCCACGGGTTGAAGTGACGTTCCTGATTGATGCCAATGGCATTCTCAATGTCAATGCCGCTGATATCCGAACCGGAGAATCACAAACCGTGCAAGTCAAACCCTCGCATGGTCTCACCGATGATGAAGTCGAAGGCATGATCCGAGAATCATTCCAATTTGCCGCTCAGGACATCAAAGCCCGTCAGGTGATTGAAGCCAGGACTGAGGCGGGTGCCATCCTCGTTGCCACGGAAAAAGCCTTGAAGCGAGGGACTGATCTCATTACATTCGAAGAGGTCCAAGCGATTCACCAGGTTCTTGAAGATCTTCGGAGAGTCAAAGATCAAGATGATCATCGCGTGATTCGGGCAAAGATTTCTGATGTCGAAAACGTCACCCATCACCTGGCTGAAGCATTAATGGATGCCACGCTCAAAGAAGCGCTCGAAAACAAAAAACTCTCTGAAGTGACGGATTGAATGTTCTGATACGTGCCAAGGAGAATTAGGTGGCTCAAGATTTAATGTGGGAAGACGTAGAAGATATTGGGATCCGGTTGCAGGAAGAACATCCTGATCTTGATCCCCTCACCGTTCGATTTACTGATATGCATAGTTGGATTGTTGCCTGGCCGGAATTTAAGGATGACCCAAAGAGTTCTAACGAAAAGAAACTCGAGGCGATTCAAATGGCCTGGCACGAGGAGTACCAGGACTCCCAATAGCTCCATCATTTCCTTTCTTCCCCTCACATCTCACTTTTTTCTATTGTTCAAGCTGGTCGAATTCGTAGAAATCTAAGGGATCGGCTGTGCTCCGGGCGGGACGTTGTGGAACCGTTCCTTTGGCAAAGACTTCAGTTGTGGAGGTTGACGTCGGCTCGCTGACGAGGGCGCCGGTTTTTTGATCAATCTCCACGAATTGAATACCTTCAGGGATGCTAAATGTTTGAACGGGAACGGACTTCAGCGCCTCAGCCACAAATTGAGTCCAAATGGGCAAGGCGGCATGGGCTCCTGATTCTCTTTTTCCTAACCGTTCGACACTATCGAATCCTACCCACACGCCGACGGCCAAGTTCGGTGCATATCCGACAAACCAAGCATCTTGGAAATTATTCGTCGTGCCCGTCTTGCCCGCGAGAGGTCTTCCAATAGAGCGAGCCCGTCTTCCCGTTCCTCTTTGAATCACATCCATCATCATGTGCGTAATCAGATAGGCGGTTTCCTGAGAGACCACCTGGCGGGGTTCAAAGAGATGTTGCTCAAGAACTTTATCTTCTTGGTCTTTCGCAATTGAAATGGTATAGGGGCGTAAGGCTAAACCCTGATTGGCAAAGACGCCAAAAGCGGAGGTGATTTCTACCAATGTGAGGCCCGATGACCCCAAGGCCAGGGAAAGGTCTTGGCTGAGAGGACTTCGGATCCCCAGTTTCCGGGAAAACTCCGTGACCCGACGAACCCCAATTTGTTCGAGGAGTCGAACAGTTGCCGCATTTCGAGAGTGACGCAAGGCCTCTCGTAGCGTGATTGGACCAAAAAACCGCTTTTCATAGTTTTCGGGTTTCCAAGTTTTTCCAGGATCCTCCTGCTCATACACGACCGGGGCATCCAAGACCAGGGTTGCGGGCGTCATCCCACCATCGATTGCCGTGGCATAGATGATCGGCTTAAATGCGGATCCTGGCTGGCGAAGCGAAAGGAGCGCTCGATTAAATTGACTTCGTTCAAAATCATATCCACCGACCATGGCCCGGATGGCACCGGTTCGTGGGTCGATGGCGATAATCGCGCCTTCAACCCTGGGCGTTTGCTCAAGGAGGAACCGGATTTTCCCCTTCCTCATCGATTTGAGGGACACTTCGATGACATCTCCAGGAAGTAACAATTGCTTAGCCGAGGTGATGGGGAAATTTTTGGCTTCCATGACGGGCGCATCTTTTGGAAGGCGGCGTTTAGCCCAGAGCATATCTTTGAGCGAGATGGTTCCGATGAGACCATTGACGACAACAGTTGCCTCTTCTTTTGAAACCTCCGTCACGATACCTTCCAGAATGTCACCGTATTCGGGAAGGTCGGGTGATGGATCTTCGGGCAGCATGGCGAGTGGATCTTCGTGCCGAAGCGGGCCGTGCCACCCCTGCCGTTTATCTAATTGCCTCAGGCCGGTCTGGATTGCTCGTTCAGCTATACGCTGCAATTCAATATTGAGTGTGGTGAAGACTTGGAGCCCGCCTTTGTACACCATGGATTCCCCATAGGCCTTGACCAAGTGTTGCCGAACATTTTCCAAGAAATAGGGAGCCACGCGCTCAATAGATCGTCGTTGAAAGTTCAGCGTGGTGTCAATGGCCTCCTGTGCGAGGTCGGTCGAGATAAAGTTGGCTTGAGCCATGCGTCCGAGGACATGTTCTTGGCGTTTTTTCGCAAGGTCAAAATTTTTATAGGGAGAATAGGTGCTAGGGGCTTTGGGTAGGCCAGCCAGGAATGCGGATTCTGGCAAGCTCAGTTCGGCTAGGCCTTTTCCATAATACGTGAGGGCAGCACTTCCGATACCATACGCGCCATGTCCAAAGTAGATTTGATTCAAATACATTTCCAGGATTTGATCTTTGGTCAACACCACTTCCATTTTAAGGGCAAGAATCAACTCTCGAATTTTTCGTCGAAAGGTGCGTTCCGGAGAAAGAAATAGCGTTCGCGCAAGTTGCTGGGTAATGGTGCTGGCCCCTTCGAATTTGCCCCCTCGCCTGAGGTTGGTCCAAGCAGCTCGAAAAATCCCCCAAATGTCTAGCCCCGGATGTTCAAAGAATCGGGTATCTTCAACGGCGATGAGGGCGTTAATTAAATGCTGAGGCACTTCGGTGAGTCGAGCCAGAATTCTGCGTTCGACATAAAATTGTCCCATGACCTGACCGTTGTCAGCGTGCACCTTCGTAATGAGGCTGGGCTGATATTCATGGAGAACTGCGAGTGAGGGCAGGCCTGTGGAAGCATACCAGGCCAGAGCGATAGCCCCACCMATRCCCAGCCCTGTTCCAACAAGGASRATGATCAGAAGAAAYCGTGGCCAMCGYCRGSGTSKRGTTTTCTGGGAAGGGCCTTTGGGTGATGCCATAGGATCTGGGGCTGAAGAAGAATGGAGGACCGGTTGCCCGTGCGAGGACTTTCTTTTAGTGAATACCTCTTATTAAAGAATACGATAACCCCGGATCGCCCAAAAGACAAGAAAGGAATTTGAGGAATTATTTTCTTCAGATTTAACCTGCTTGTTGCCCMAAAGGGACAGCCTTTTCATGATCATGGGTCTTATGCCAAGTTGACAAATATTCCGAGCACATGCTACGAAAAACCCCTTGCAAGCCGCGAGATTAGATTACTTAACATTTTTTGACTACTCAGGTTGCCTCAATGTTGTTTCAGGACAAGGCGCGAGGAGTGCAGAACCGGAGCGTATATGGAATACGTGAGGATTCGAGCACCGAAGCAACGCCGGCCTGGGGCAAAAGGGAGGTGACCTGAGTAGTTACTACATTTTTTCAATAAGGAGGCCTTTCATGTCTGATGTTGCTCAAGAAATTAAGGTTGGTGATGCTGCTCCAGATTTTACCTTAAAAGATCAGGATCAAAATGATGTCACACTGAGTTCGTTTAAGGGCCAAAAAAATGTCGTGTTGGCATTTTATCCCTTGGATTGGAGTCCCGTGTGTGAAGGGGAAAATAAATGCATCACCGATGATTTTCCCAGCTTTTCCAGTGCGAATTCAGAAATATTTGGCATTAGCGCGGACAGCTTTTTTTCTCACAAAGCCTGGGCCGACTCGCTCGACCTCAAACACAAGTTGTTGGCCGATATGCATCGCACCGTGTGTAAATCCTATGGCCTGTATTTTGATGCCTTGAATTGTGCCAAACGCGCCACCGTTATCGTGGATAAGGAGGGCAAGGTTGCCTATGTCAAAGTCCAAGAAATCAAAGTCCCACGGGATGACAAGGAAATTTTGGAAGCACTGAAAAAATTGAACTGACAATATTGTAGGCATTCGAAGGGGGTTCCTGAACGAACAGGAATCCCCTTCCTTTGTGAAAGGCTACCCAAGGAAAAAGTCTTTATGGCTGGAACGGTGATTAGTGTTTCCGACGAGAATTATGAAGAATTCAGGCAGGCCCCTGCAGCCATGGTGGCCTATGGTATTGGGTCTTGTCAGCCATGTGCCGAGTATGATCCGATTTTAGAATCGGTGGCAGCAAAGTATGTTCATGTTCGAATTGGCAAGGCTAAAATGCACGTTCCTGGCCGTTGCCGGGGCATTAAAAAACAGCACACCTTTGAAACCTACCCCACCACACACTTCTTTTCAAACGGACAATTGTTATTGACGCGAGAAGGGAAGATTGAAGAGTCGGAACTCGCGACTCTTTTTCAAGAGCACTTTCCCAATCCATAACCGTTCCCCCTTCTCTTGTAGCTGCACGATCTCATCGTGCCTTCTTCAATCCAGACTTCCAAGTGGAATGTGAACAGGTTATTTTTATGCAGGGTTTCGCCCCTGCAGACGAGTCCCTTGTGTTTCGGCAAAAGTGACCAAAACCATGTTTGCCCGTGTGCGGTCCTGCGGGTGCCTCCGCCTCCGTCCCGAATAAGATGGCTCAGGAACTCGCTCTGCTCAAACAGCCTTCGCCGAGAAGTCGATTCGGGACGGAGGCTCCGCCGCGCCCAACGCAGGAGACTAGGACTGGAGGCGGATTGATGGGGCTCTGTCCAGCAACTCCTTTTTCGTCATCCTCGACATCTTTTATCTGGGATCCAGGTTTTCCTTCGGTCATTTCGACCCTTGGGAGAAATCTCTGTCTCGAACAGAGCGAGAGATCTCCCGGCGTAAAGATTTCTTGTGAAGTTCCTTAGGAGTTACGAAATGTATTTAACAGTGACTTTCGCTGGGGCCTAAGTCTCATAATGGGAGCTGTAATTGGAACTGACCCTGGACCGTGTTGGAATGTGAGAACTGACCCAGTCCCCATTATTGACATATTGATGCATTAGTCATATGCTTTGGTGTATGAGAACGACGGTTCGGCTTGACGACCAGCTCCTTAATGAGGCGAAACAACATGCCGCCAAAACGGGCCGTACTTTCACAGCACTGCTTGAAGATGCCTTGCGAACTTTTCTGGCGATGAAACGCCATGCCCCAGTCAAACGACGGTTGAGGCTTCCCACCTATCATGGGGGCGGCCTTCAGCCTGGAATCGATCTTGACAACAGTGCCGACTTGTTAGGCGTTGCCAATGCGGCAAACGAGCACTTTGCGGAAGCGGCAAAATTTGCCCAGCGTGCGCTAGACCTTGCCGGTGACGACAGCGACTTAGCTGAGTTAGTCGCGGGACACATGGCTGGGTATGGCGAACACAGGCGGGTGAGGCATCCGCTGGTTCAGTAGCTGTCGTAGGCGCTCGCTCTTTGCAGATCGTAGATGGCCAATGCGTCCGCTGCGTGATTTGCGGCCGGGTTGTTGCGCCGCGCAATCTGCAGCGCCTGTCCAGGTGCAGTGTCGTCCGGGCGGTAAGTCTCGTGCAGCGTTCGATGGTGCCTTGCTGCATCTTCATCGCCCAACCGAGCGTAGACTTGCGCGAGTCCGTAATAGGCGGTGACGTTTTCTGAGTCTAGCTCGAGCGTCGCCATGAACTGCACCAGTGCTTGGCGCAATAGTGGTTCTGCTATGCGCTCCGAGCGCGCGTGCTTGGCACGTTCGAACAACGCCAGCGCCAATTGATTGCGCACCCGGTAATCAAGCGAAAAATCGAAGCCGCGACGACGGGCTTCACTGAATCGTGTGTCGAGGATGCGGGTAAACACGTCGAT
>LXTH01000059.1 GCA_001643555.1 Nitrospirae bacterium SPGG5
GCCCAGGTCCTTTAGAAACGCGGCCAGGGCGACCTCGGACCCGATCGCATCCCCGTCCGGGTGAATGTGGGTGGTCACGACAAAACGTTCATGACCGGCGATATATCGTTGGACGTCTTTCCACATAATTGGTCGCACCCGCGCGGTCAAGAAATTCACCATTATCAGATAGAAATTCTGTTACCCGTCGAGCACGCTGGATATGGGCTGAAATAGGTCACCCTCATAGACGGTCGCTAGCTCAACGTGGCCTAAGTGAGGGGTGGCTTGTTGATGACGTGTTTCAATATTGAAGTTGGCAGGAATATGATATTCGGTCATGAGAAAGTTGGCTAATTCCACACGCGACACAGCACGAGTCGATGCGACATGGCGGATCCCTGTCTCCTCGCTTTGAGCAAGTTGCATGACACGCGGCGCTAAATCGCGCTGCCAAATAACAGATCGATATTCATCTTCAATGATCGTGATGGGCAGATTACGTTTGGTACGATAACGCAACCAATCCAAATGTCCGGTGCGCCCATCCGGCGATTCCCCAATCCCAAGCCCCGCCCGAATCACCAACGACCCTGACCTTTTCAACACCCGTTGATCCGCTTCGACACGGGTTCGTCCATACACACTTATGGGCGAAGGACTAGAGCCTTCTGTATATACACCATCTCCACCAAAGACATGATCGGATGACACGTAGACCAAACGGGTGTGCGCAGGCAAAGCCACCATCACGCGATCGAGCTGCTGCACATTCATCTCATACGCCCAACCGGGCGAAGCCTCACACTTCGACACATCACACACCGCATGACAATACAACAGAACGTCTGGTTGCGTTCGCTGAAACACCTCAGCAACCCAGACTGAATCATGAAGTTGAAGGGCAGGCCACTGGCGAACGGCTTTCGCCGTATTACCGGGAGAGATAAATGGCAGCACCGTCTTGGGAAACATCGTGGCAAGATGAAAGCCAAGTAACGATGTTGCACCAAATAGAAGAGATGGGGAAAACATAAGGCCAATTCATCAGGAGGAAGGAATCTGCCAGGAAGGTAATATTTTTATAAAGAAAAGGCAATGTGTCCTTTTATCCTAGAAACGGCAGTTGGGCGCAAAACAGCCGTTTCTAGGATCATTTGCTAGACTCAGCCTTCTCCACACACCAAACGCACAAAGGCCCTTCGGGTTATTACCACCCGAAGGGCCTTGTCTATTCCCTCTGAAACAATTTCTAAGGAGCAGACTGCCTACTCCATTTTACACTCCAGGGTGGGGATGTATTATTGAACCTAGAAACGGCAGTTGGGCGCAAAAAAGCCGTGTAAGATATTGGTGTGCATGGTGAAATAAAAAAAGTCGTGGTCACCTTGGTGGTGATAAGACATTTTTTTATTTTGCCAGGTGCATCAAGAGCTTGCGCGGACTTTTGTGATCCAACTGCCGTTTCTAGGTTGAGTAGCATGCTCCTTTTAGAATGAAAAAATAAGGAGAAGAATTATCTTGCCCCCGTTTCACAAATCCCCTTTGGTCTTACTTTAGAATCTCCTCATGTTTGGGAACGCGTCGAGCCATACCCGTTTCTTGCGCGGCTTTGGCGACGGCTTTGGCGATGGCAGGGACCACCTTTTTATCAAAGACGCTTGGAATAATATAATCTTCATTGAGCGCATCATCGGAAATCACGTTCGCCAATGCTTCAGCCGCGGCCAATTTCATGGCCTTGTTGATTTCTTTGGCCTGCACATCCAATGCCCCACGGAAAAGTCCGGGAAAGGCAAGAAGGTTATTGCTTTGGTTCGGATAATCCGATCGTCCGCTCGCATAAATGCGGCATTTTTTTGATGCGGCTTCTGGCGAAATTTCTGGCTCAGGATTGGAAAGGGCAAAGACAATGGCATCAGGCGCCATAGGATTCAAATCGTCGGACTTCAGAATATTTCCGGTGGAAAGCCCAATAAACACATCTGCATCTTTCAAGGCATCTTGCAACGTCCCGGTTGGCTGATCGTAATGAATGAAGTTGGTAAGATGATCATGTGTCGATCGAAGAACATCCATGCGTTCATCCAAAACCAACCCTTTTATGTCGCATCCCGTGATCTGCCCCACACCGGCGGAAATTAACAACTGGCAACACGCCGTACCTGCAGCACCCAAGCCGTTGACCACCACCTTGGTCTGATCGAGCTGGCGGTTGGTGACTTTTAACGCGTTCCGTAACGCCGCCAAAATCACGACAGCGGTACCATGTTGATCATCATGCATCACGGGAATATCGAGAGTGGCCTGCAACCGTCGTTCAATTTCAAAACACCGAGGGGCGCTGATGTCTTCGAGATTAATGCCCCCAAATCCTGAAGCAATGTTGGTAATGGTCTGAATAATCTCATCAGGGTCCCGCGTACTGAGGCAAATGGGCCACGCATCGATTCCCGCGAACTGTTGAAACAGCATCACTTTACCCTCCATCACCGGGAGCGCAGCTGCAGACCCAAGATCCCCGAGTCCTAAAATAGCTGAACCATCGGTCACGACGGCGACGCAATTACTTTTGATCGTGAAGCGATACGCCAAGTTTGGATCTTTGGCGATGGCTTGCGACACGCGACCGACACCAGGGGTGTAGGCCATGGAGAGGGTGTTCCGGGTGGTAATTTGAAACTTGCTGCCCATTTGTATTTTTCCACCAAGGTGTAACATGAAAATCCGGTCTGACGCGGAAAGCACTTTGACGTCAGGAAGTTTACCAAGCCGGTCAAGCACTCGCTGTGCATGCTCTTCACTTTTGGTATCCAGCGTGATGTCTCGCACCACCTTGGTCTTGGTGGCTGACACCATATCCACGGCCCCAATGCTTGCGCCTTCTTCGGCCAGGAGATTAGCCAGTATGGCAAACACGCCAGGTCGCTGCGTGAGTTCGAGACGAACGGCTAACCGGTAATTGAAATAGGGACCAATATCTTTTTCCGGACGATAGGAATCTTTACTGAGACCAAGCCAACGCCAAATCATAGCTCTCCTCTATATTGAAGATGAAACTCAGCTTACCGTCTGTACGTATGTTTCTTGTGACTTACGGAAGGGTAAGTAGTTCTGTGGATGACGAATAAAGCAGGTACTGGTATTGAATAATTAACAACGAACCTGACCAGAACTCCGGGTCTTTGTCAAGGACACAGAAAAGAAGAAAGTGGGATCACCCCTTAACTTCAACACTCTACATGTCCACTATTCGTTGTGGAGTTAACTCGTTGTCCAGAACCAAAGGACTGGACATATTCCTCCAGACAATACCTCTATGGAATGTATCCCCGGAGCCTTTCTCATCGGCAAGAAAATCCTCTGCTTTTCTTTCCTGTCTTTTAATGTTTTATTTAGGAATTATGGCCTTGGGAGAAAAAGAGCCCACGATTCACATCTCCCATACTAATCATTCCCACTAATTTGCCGTTTTCTTCGACAGGAATTCGGCGAAAGTGTTTCAGACCCATATAGGAGGCCGCTTGGAGGATGGGATCGTGTGGACCAACTGTCAAGGGATTCTTGGTCATGATATCACCAACAGGTTTCTTCATGACTTCCGGATAGCCCTCTTCCATTTCTTGGAAGTCTCGACTATGAACATTGTCGTGAATATAATCCCCATAATTAGGATATAATGGGATCATGACGTCCCGAACAGCTACTAAGCCCAGCAGTTTACCTTCATTATCAACGACGGGAATCGCCCCACAATGTCGGCTCAGCATTTTGGCTACCACCGAACGGACCGTGTCTGTAGCTTTGGCGGTGACGACACCCGTCGACATAACATCTCCTACAATCATACCTTCCTCCTCTTCACTCCGCTCCCCATGGAACTAGTCACGTAATATGAAAAACCCATGAACGAGCAAGAATAACAAGACCCTCGGACCAGAGCAACAGGCTCTATTGACTTTCGGGCACCTCTAAAAACCGTCCTTTTCCGTGATGGCGGCGTCAGCCGCGTGCTCAAATCCTCATGTATGCGCCCATACACTCCGGTTTTCCGCGCGCGGCTTCCTTGCCCTCACAAAAAATGCCTGGTTTKTAGAGGTGCCCTTTAGTTTGTCGGGCTGCACCTTCGACGATAGTGCTCGGTAAACTCACTGCGGCTCGTCTGATCTAGGAGCCTGTCCGAGATTAGACGAATCTACTGCGGATGCGCTGGATGTGGCCAGATCTTCCGATCCTTTTCGGGGAATGTTGAAAAGGGGAAGCTCCTTTGTATTCGCCTCCCGCCTTCCGTTTCCCGCCCCTACTCCGGCAACACTTTCTTAATAGTGGCCAGCATTTGGTCGGGTTTAAAGGGTTTCACGATCCAGCCGGTGGCTCCGGCTGATTGGCCTTCCTTTTTCTTGCCGTCCGCGGATTCGGTGGTCAACATGAGCACGGGAGTAAACTTGTGGGCGGCCATGCCTCGAATTTCTTTAATGAGTGCAATGCCATCCATATTCGGCATATTGAGATCGGTGATCACCAAGTGAGGCTTGGCTCCTCCATTGAGTATCGCCACGGCTTCTTTCCCATCACCAGCCTCGACGACCTCATACCCTGCCCCCTTAAGCGTAAAGGTCACCATGTGTCGCATGGACACTGAATCATCAACGACTAAGACTGTCTTACTCATACGCCTCCCCCATTCTGTATTCCTTACTTCTCATGTCTTCCGTTTCCCGTCTTTATTCCCCATTCAAAAAWTTTCCGCAGCCAAGCATGTCGAACTGCTCTTGAACACCTGGAGGGCACCTCTAAAAACCGTCCTTTTCCGTGATGGCGGCRTCAGCYGCGTGCTCAMATCCTCATGTATTCGCCCATACACTCCGGTTTTCCGCGCGCGGCTTCCTTGCCCTCACAAAAAATGCCTGGTTTTTAGAGGTACCCTGGAGACACATCCGCAATATGCAGGGCCATTTCTTAACATGCTGCGACAACCAACTGCACACTCGAGGAATCCACTCGTTCAATATTGGCCAAGTTCAGCTCAAACTGCCCTGGCTTTGCACTCAGCGCCAGGAACGCCTCTCGAAATTCTGCCGCTTCAACGATCGTCAACTCACCCTCCGGCTGTAAGACCGCACGGCATTCTGTTCTTGAATCGTCATATCCATTCCTTCCGGGTTTCCCTCACCAAGGCTTAGGACCTGAGAGAAAATAACTTGAACAATTTTGCATCCAATCTTCGGGCCATCATTGAACCTAGAAGCAGCAGTTGGATCACAAAAGTCCGCGCAAGCTCTCAGGGTCCGTCACGAAATAACCGGGACAATTGGCCGAGACGATTTTGGAGCGAGCCAAGGAGCGAAGAGCGCGCATACCGGGAGTATGGAAGCGAGGAGCGACGCCGGCGGAGCCCAAAAGCGTCCGGCCCTCCGGGGAGGCCCATCTTTGGCCCGGGGCGGCGTTGCTCCTCGGTCACAGAGCCCCGCTCTGCTCCCTCGTCGCGCCTTGCCCCGATCACAAATCTGGGCCTCCCAATTGTCCCGGTTATTTCGKGACGRACCCTTAGGGTTCGCGCAAGAATAAATTTTCATGTTTGGGTGTTGAGATGCCTGTCTAGCAAGGCACGAGGACTGCGCATACTCCTCATATGAAAAGGACGAGCAACGCCGCCAGGTGGTATGGATCGACGCCCAAAACATGGGAAGTTATTTTTGAGCGAATCCTTAGTTTGAATAAAAAGGCAGGGCCTGAACGATGGCTGTGTCGCGCTGAGGGTCATTGGCGACAGTGAGTTCAGTGTTTGGGGTGGTAAAATCTCTCAGAGGAAAGGCCAAGGCAATGGTTTTGTTTAGCGTGGGAGAGTGAATGGCGCTACTGATCCAGCCGACTTCCCGATCGCCGCTGAAGATCTTTGTGCCAGGATCGGGAACATGCCCTTCGGGCGAATCAATCACTAACCCTACCAGGCGGCGTTTCACGGACCCATAGGTGTCCATCCGTGCGACGACTTCCTGCCCGGGATAGCACCCTTTCGTTAAGCTAAAGGCTTTGCCTACCAGGTTAGCTTCCGGTGGAACGATGTGTTCATTCAGTTCAGGGCCGAGTTTGGGAATGCCGGCTTCGATACGAAGGGTTTCCCTTGCCTGAGTGCCAAAGGCGCGAAGGCCAATGGGTTCTCCGGCTTTCCATAATTGTTCCCACACCTGTGGAAGAGTTTCAGCGGGAACGAATAGTTCGAAGTCATGTTCGCCGGTTTCTTCAGTTTTGGCGATGAGCAGTTGTTGGCCATTGAAGTCGTGACTCAGAAAAGAGTGGGTCTTGAGATTCGAGACATCGACCCCGAAAGTTTTTTGAATCAACTGAGGAGCTTCCGGTCCACTTACCAACAGCATCCCCCATCCCTCGCTGCAATTTTTCATTTTCGCTTTGGTGCCATAGAGCAAAAATTTTCTGAAGGTTTGGAAGGTGGTATCCCCAACCTCACCCGTGTCTTCGACCAAGAGAAATTCTTCAAGCTTGTACACGCGGAAATAACTCAAAATTTTTCCTTTGTGTGACATGAAGCTCGAATAGAGCCACTGTCCAGTCTGTAGGGGGAGGATGTCGTTGCTGATGATGCTTTGCAGCCAGGTCACTCGATCGTCGCCAGTGACTTGAAGTAAGCCACGATGGGAGAGATCGGCCACGCCTACACTTTGGCGTACTGCAAGATGTTCGGCTACCGGGTCGTCATAGTGCCCTGGCATTTCCCAGTCTCCAGCAGGCTCAAACTGTGCGCCAATCGATTCATGCTGTGAATGAAGGGGGGAGTGTTTCATGACGAGGCTTGATGGGTAACTTCTTCGAGCAGCGCCAACGTTCGCGAAGAAAATTCGTTCCGCGAGACGATCTTATCGATGTCCAACTCTTTGGCCTTGCGCCAAGTATCGACTTCTTCGTGATTGGCAAATGCGAGAACGGGAATGCGCTTCAATTCCTGGTCTTGTTTCAGTGTTTGCAGCGCTTGGACACCATTCAATGCCGGATCATTCATATCAATGACAATCGCGACGGGCTGGAGCGATTTTGCCTTTTCCTCAAGGTCCGCATCGGATTTCAATCGTTTGAGCGTGTAGCCGGCTGGCTTAAAGGCATCACGAATTTTTGTATAAAAAAATATATCACTCACGGCGACAAGAACGGTTTTTGTGGGGTCCATAGTTTTACCTGCTAAAATAAATGAATAAATCCGAATATCGAAATCCGAAACTAAATCAAATGATCAAATGGGGGGAAAACAAAAACTCCTGTCTACATAAACCTGAATACTCTATTTGGAGCATTCGAATTTTGTATTTTAGATTCGTTTGGGATTTCGATATTCGAATTTCGGATTTACTCAATTCATAAGCGTGATCAGCCGCATCATGGCACGCCTTGCTGCCTCGTACTGGGGGTTTAAGGTGAACGCGGTTTTGTACGAGTCAATCGCACGATCCCAGTCACCTTTTTTCTCATAGATTCGCCCTAGATTCATATGTGGAAAGGCTGGACTTTCATAGCGTTTGGCTTCGCTAGCCTTTTCCAGCCAGGGGATGGCTTCATCAAGCTGGTCAAGTTCGATGAAGTATGCGCCAATATCATTGTAGGGGTTGCCGAAATCAGGATCGGTTTCAATCGCGCGGTGGCATTCTTCAATCGCCTCGTACAGTTGTCCCATGAAACTATAGGTCCAGCCTAAAAAGGTATAGGCCTCTGCAGAGGGGAAGGTGTCGATCGAGTTCTGATATAACTTCACCGCTTCATCCAGCTTCCCTTTCATCTGGGATTCATAGGCTTGCTGGAATAAATTCCATGCAGCCATTTTATCTTCCTGCAGCCCTTCTCCTTGTTGTACGAAATCTTGTATATCCATCACGCTCGTTCGAGTACGGTATCGTAGGAACCGAACTCATTCTCCTTTTAATTTTCGATGAACCAATTCAGCTGCACGACGGCCGGATAACAGCATTGACCCAAAGGCCGGTCCCATGCGTGGAGATCCATCGACTGCGGCAACTGCTAACCCCGTGACAAAACAATTTGGAAACACCTCACGGGTATTTTCTACTACCATTGCTTCGGAGCGTGCAACCCACATGGCCCCGTTTCCTGGCACATTTTGATATAAACCTCGCTTATTCAGCAATGCGACAATTACCGCATCGTGGCCCGTGGCATCAATGACAATTTTTGACTCTAGGGCAATAGGGTCAACATGGATTTTGTCATGCCCGGCCATTTCCGCGGTCGTGCTATTGACCACGACCCCTTCGAGCACACCCTCCCCTCGCAGAATAAGGTCTACAACCATTGTGAGGTTCATGACTTTAGCTCCAGCTTCGTAGGCCGAGGCAATCAATCGGGCGGTGGCATGAGGAGGATCAACGATGGTCATACCCGCACATTCTTTGATGGGTTTGCACGGAACACCCATGCTTTCAAGAATCTCATTGGCGGGTTCGCACACGGTGGCTTTGTTCATAAGGTAGCCGCCGGACCAAAAGCCACCTCCCAGGGCCAGACTTTGTTCGATGAGAAGGGTGCGAACGCCTTTCGACGCCAGGTCATGGGCGCAAAGGAGACCAGACGGTCCGCCTCCAACAATGATGACGTCGCTTTCGATGAGTTGGTCGAATTCTTTATAATATTCCCGCGCAATGTGGCGAGTGACGTCTCGTTCACGAAGGGGGGTAGGATGAAGATTTTCCATGATGAACCTCTATTATAAGTATATTTCCCCACCAGTTTTACGAAATTCTTCTGATTTTTCTTGTAAACCCGCCTGAAGGGCCGCTTGTTCGTCCATCTGTTTTTTCGCGGCGTAATCGCGCACGTCTTGGGTGATCTTCATCGAACAAAAATGTGGACCGCACATGGAGCAGAAGTGCGCGCCTTTGGCGGCTTGGTCTGGGAGAGTCTCATCGTGATATTCCCGAGCCGTATCAGGATCTAGCGATAAATTAAATTGATCTTCCCAGCGAAATTCAAATCGCGCTTGCGACAGGGCATTGTCACGGCGTTGTGCRCCAGGATGCCCTTTAGCCAAATCCGCGGCATGGGCKGAAATCTTGTAGGTAATGACYCCGGTTTTGACATCATCTTTATTTGGCAATCCAAGGTGTTCTTTGGGTGTGACGTAACACAGCATSGCGCACCCATACCATCCGATCATCGCMGCTCCAATTCCSGACGTGATGTGATCATAGCCCGGTGCAATATCAGTGGTCAGAGGCCCGAGTGTATAGAARGGGGCTTCRTGACAAGCTTTWAGCTGYCGTTCCATRTTTTCGTGAATCATGTGCATGGGCACATGYCCCGGGCCTTCGATCATSACYTGGACATCATGCTCCCACGCAATCTTGGTGAGTTCGCCGAGTGTTTCCAGCTCGGCAAAYTGCGCCTCGTCGTTGGCATCCGCGATCGATCCCGGCCGCAATCCATCTCCCAAACTAAAGGACACATCGTAGGCCTTCATGATCTCGCAAATTTCTTCAAAGTGCGTGTACGTAAAATTCTCTTGATGATGGGCCAAGCACCATTTGGCGTGGATCGATCCACCTCGCGACACGATTCCCGTCATGCGCGTAGCCGTGAGCGGAACATAAGCCAGCAGGACCCCGGCATGAATCGTGAAGTAGTCCACGCCTTGCTCGGCTTGCTCAATTAACGTATCTCGAAAGAGCTCCCAGGTCAGGTCTTCGGCCTTCCCGTTGACTTTTTCCAACGCCTGATAAATGGGAACCGTGCCGATGGGAACGGGGGCGTTGCGAATAATCCATTCACGAGTCTCGTGGATATTTTTCCCCGTGGAAAGATCCATCACCGTGTCTGAACCCCATCGAATCGACCAAATCATTTTTTCGACTTCTTCATCGATGGACGAGGCCACAGAGGAATTGCCGATGTTGGCATTGATCTTCACAAGGAAGTTCCGGCCAATAATCATGGGTTCGATTTCGGGGTGATTGATGTTGCTCGGGATAATCGCGCGCCCACGAGCCACTTCGTCTCTCACGAATTCAGGAGTAATGGTTTGAGGAAGATTGGCGCCCCAGGAGTGCCCAGGATGTTGTTCCACACCTTGTGCCGCCCCATTCATCTGTTCTTGAGTTTCTCCGCGCAACTGGGTTTCGCGAATCGCGATAAACTCCATTTCGGGGGTGATGATTCCCTGTCGGGCATAATGCATTTGTGAGACATTGTGCCCAGGCTTGGCTTTCAGGGGTTTGCGAATATGGCTGAATCGGAGATCGTTCAGGCTAGGATCGTTCGCGCGTTGACGGCCATAGTCCGAAGAGACGTCGGCCAATTCTTCGACATCCTGTCGGCCAAGAATCCAATCGCGCCGCAATGGTCGAAGCCCTTGCCGAATATCAATTTCCGTAGATGGGTCGGTATAGGGGCCGGAAGGGTCGTACACAACAATAGATCCGTTTGATGTATTCGATGACCCATTAGCACCGTTTCCATGAGGCGGTGGTGACAACGCAATCTCCCGCATGGGGACGGCGACTCCGGGTTGGCTTCCTTTTATATACACTTTTTTCGATGCGGGCAGCGGGGTTGTGGTCAGGGAAAAGTTTGTATGACCATTCGAACCTTGGCCCTTGGGGGAATTGACCGTCGGGAGTTCGGGGTGGCTCATCGTGAAATCCTTTCTAGGGTCTGTTGAAAAAGTCCGCCAGCGGTGTTCTCGGCCCTTTGTCGTGCTCACGTACTAATGAGTACGCTCCGCGCGCCAAAGCGCCTGCAGCCTTGCTAGACGGGCCTTTTTGAACAGCCCCTCTCTCGTACTTGAATATCCAG
>LXTH01000082.1 GCA_001643555.1 Nitrospirae bacterium SPGG5
CGGCCCCAAGGCTCCAAAGGTTTCAGGGACGACGGCCCCAGCTTTTTTAAACGCATCCGCTTTGGAACGAGCAGATCCTTCTCCTTTGAGCCCTTCTTTGGCACCAGCATGACCAAACTTCATGCCCTTCGGTAGACTTTCTTGGCAAAAACCAGACACCACTGCCAGCAGTTTGACTCGACGTTTTTTTGCGCCATACCATTCGGCGGCTTGCTCTTCTAAATCGCCACCCATTTCACCGACGATGATCACGGCTTTGGTTTGCGGATCGTTTTCAAACATTTCAAGATAACTCACGTAGTCCGTACCCGGGTACGAATCGCCGCCAATCCCAATCGCGGTCGTAATGCCATCTGCAAACTGCGAACAAATCCAAATGATTTCGTTGGACAGTCCGCCAGACTTCGTGATCACCCCAAAGGAACCGGGACGGTACAATTTACAAGACACTAAATTATCGAAGGCTCCACCAATCACCCCCAGGCGGCATTCCCCAGCAGACATCACACCGATTGAGGAAGGACCGTTAAACGTCTTTTTCAGCGTGCGGGCATGTTTTCCAAGAAGCTTGGCATCCTTTTCCGGAAGTCCTTCGGTGATCATGGACACAGTTTTAATCTTGGAATTATCCAGAGCTTCCTTGGCACTGGCATAGCACCGGTCAGCACCAACATAGACCAGGCTGGTATTAATCTCGGGATGATTGGCTGTGGCATCCGCAATAGTTTTATAGATAGGAATTGTCACTGTTTGGTTCCCACAGATGACTTCATTCGTTTTTCCGGCATCTGGTGGATAGACAAAAGCCGAGACGTTCATCGGCTGTTTAATCATGTATCGAAACTCGGCCATCCGTTTGGCCGCATTGACCCCAGCCACACCACCCTGGATTACTACGTGGGTATCTTTTGTCGCCAAAATACTCATCGAACTCTCCTCAGTTCAGAATGTTGTCACTACTTAGGTTCTCGGGTTCAAGGTTCACGGTTGATCCCTTTACCTCGCCTCAAGATCTTCCGTTCAATCTGTATCTTTCCCCAACCGTGACCATGGAACCCATGAACCTAGCAGTTACAGTCTTGTTTGAATTAACTCTTTGACAACGCCATATCCACAATATCAGTCAATGGTAGAGTGCGATCGAAGACTTCAATGTTAAAGCCTTCTTTCTGAAGGTCCTTCATCATTGCCAACCCTTGTTTTTCATTGGGGCCACCTCGGCGCACCCAAATTCGGACATTGTCAAGCTTGCCCTCGGCTTTGGCTTTACGAAACGCATTGATAATCCCACCAAAGGTCTTTTTCACATCAGTGAAATTGGCAATCGCGCCACCGACAATAATATTAGTGATCCCAGGCAGCGAGCAGACTTTTTCGGTCAACACTTCCACGGCCCAATCCGGCGGATCTCCGGAGTATTCCGCATAATTAGCCAACTTTCCTCCACGAGCCACCACCGCATCAGAATAGTAGACGCTCGCGCCACCCCCGGCTGGGAGCATGGCAATATTGCCACCAGGAATTTCAATGAGCTTCACGGACCCTTTCACCTTGGCATCGACGGCCATGACTTCTTCTTCATTCTTGGTATAGGCCCGGCCAAACTCGGCCGCGAAGGGGAAGGTCCAATCTTTATGCCTAAATTTGGCATCACCATCGAGAAGCGTGACAGCGTCAAGAGCGACTAAGTCACCGGCAGCATTTGGCACGACCGGATTGATTTCCAAATATTGAGCRTCTTCATTGTCAAAGCAGGTATAGAGTTTCTTGAGAAACTCTGCCATTTTGGGAGCAGTGTCTCCGGAAAACCCAGCGTCCTTGACTAAACCCGAAAGAGCGGCATCGGTGGGCACTTCTCCGATATCAACTAATATACGCTTGACTTTATCCCAGTTCGCTTCAACCTCGATGCCCCCACACTTCGCCACCATCACCTCAACACCTTCGCGGGTGGATTTGGCCGAGGCATAATATTCGTCTGTATGATCAATGGCCTCAGACACAATCACTTCACGGATGGTGACTGAYTCCACYTGTTTCCCTAKCATCTCKCGAACYGCAGCCTTYGTSCCTGSGAGATCGAGTCCGACTTTCACWAGGCCMAGCTTAAACCGAGATCCCAGGGCCTCATGAGCCTTGGCCACCAATTTACTCTTTTGGAGCCAGTCGTTCGCCTGCGCGAGTTGGTCAAATTCATCCCCTGAACTCACGACAACATAGTTCGGGGTTTGAAGCCCCCACTTTTTCAGCAAGCCCATTCCCGGGCCTTCCAAAACCTTAGCCATAACGAAACCTTTGTTAAGGTGGGTGATAGGACACCGAACCTCGCATTTTAATGAGATTTTTTCGGATAGGCAATCAATCAGAAGACCCAGAAAATACCAGCGACGAAAGACCCAGAGAAACAGTCCCTTTGAACAGTATTCCAAGTAAATATTTCAGTGTTTTTCTTTTTTTTCAAAGGGTTGCAATCGAAATCAAATCAGCAGAAATTCATTAGTGAAAAAGTCGTCTTATCCATTCAGGGTGGGAGTTGAGAAAGCCACGTCTTATTCCTATCCCCTCGNNCCCCTTGAAGGGGGAGAGGGCTAGGGTGANGGGGAAGGCGACAAAAGCCACCAACACGTTCAACTGCTAAATCCAGCAGCAATGCCCTACACCAATAATAGTTTTTCAGAAAATTAAAAACCCTCCCTCCATGACCTCACCTGTACCGGCCGAGAGAGAAGAGAAGCTTGAATCTGGCAACTGTCATATTGAATGTTAAGACTCCCCCCTGTTTGTTGGACGCTTCTCGCCCACAGTCCCCCTTTTACGGAAATGATAGCCCCGTCTCCTTGGATGAAAAGGTCGCCGGTCACGATAATCATCCCTTGCCACGACACCTGCCCTTCAAGAATCGCCGTACCATCCACCAATAGGATTCCGTATCCCACGGTATTTCGAATAAGAAGACGACTGGAATTTGGCAAGCGAGACACAGTGGCCAAATAGGTTTCAGGAACWGAAGAGCTCCCCAATTGTTGATTCAACAAATCTGATTGAATTGGTATTGCCCCTCGACTGAGGTCACCAATTGATTGAACAAGATCTAAGACAACGCTCCCTTGAACGGGCGATCCCGGGATTCCATCAAATTGGACAGCAGGCCCTTGTGTGACAGTACTTCTTGAATACACCGGAGGAAGGCTGGAAACAACACCACAGGCATCGTGGCCATTGAGGGTTCCAGATTGACCAGAAAGGATGACATCCCCTACCGCATACAACGCGCCCAGATGATTCGGGCCTGCGGGATGGACCGCCTCGGCTTCCAAGAAAACCCCACCAACATCATTCCCCCCATTCGAGGTAATCAGCTCAATGGGGAACCAAGGCGTCGAACCTTGAGTAGTGAATGGTACAGGCTCAGTCGCATCGATATTCGGATATCCAAAATAGATGACATTTCCCACATTAGGGGACCGATGTGTTGACGTACTCCCGTCCCCATCGAAGTAATGGGGAGTGCTGGTGCGGTGCCCAGCCTGCTCCGCATCATATTCCGTTTTATGACGAAGTTTGACCCAGTACGGAAGAGCCGATTGCACACTATTGGGTTGAACCGCTGTGCTGGTGGGATTTCCAGGTTGAGGAATGAGATTCAAATATTGAGAAGAAAAGTTCGGGTCGTCTTGGGGCTCCCAGGTAGAAGACGTCAAAATATACACTGACCAGAAGGGATTGGATCGTTGGTCGAGATCAAACATAACAAATTGTTCAACCCCTGCTCGCGTGCGTAACCGCGCTTGACCTTCCGCCAATCCCGCCTCAGCCACATAAAAATCTTGCACCGCTCGCCGGTGATTCCCACTGATTTTAATCTCAGTCGAAGTCGTCTGCAACACCGTCGCTGCAACAATCCCCACCACCACAACCAACAATAACGCCGCGACTAAAGCAAAGCCCCGATTCCCGGCAGACACGGTTACTGTTCTTCCAGCTTGGTCACACATTGGCTATCCTATTATTCTAGCCTTGGCAGCGGGAACAGGTGTCAGGAACTTTTTTGCAAACTTTGCTTGCAACATGTAACAACCTCAAGTCACAGGGGGTAATTGATAGAACGTGAGTGATCTTCCTTCGTAAGGCAAGATTGCCTGAAAATCCATTCGGGAACTTCACCTGCCCACTTTTTTTCGACACCTGCTGTCTTTCCTACTACAATTGGGTTCTCTCGTCCCAAGAATCGCCGTGGGATCTTGTTTCTCCAACGATCGAGAGAGTCTTGAGGCACCCATGAACGTTGCTTTTGCCTTTTTAGCCGATATGGTTGTTTTCCTTCATGTGGGCTTTGTGCTCTTTGTAATTCTGGGCGGACTTCTTGTTCTTCAATGGAAATGGGTCATGTGGATCCACCTTCCTGCCGCGGTGTGGGGAGCCCTGATCGAATTCACAGGATGGATTTGTCCGCTGACACCACTAGAAAATTGGCTCCGGGAGGCAGGAGGGGAGCAAGGGTACCAATCCGATTTTATTGAACACTATGTTATGCCTCTTCTTTATCCAACCGGTTTGACTCGTGAGATCCAGATCTTCCTCGGGGTATTGGTGATTCTGTTGAACGTGGGAATCTATGCGTTGGTGTTTCACCGTCATAAAAAAACTCCTTAAGGGAATGGTGAAAAAATCCGCCAGCGGCGTTCTCGCCCTTTTGCCGTGCTCACGTACTATGAGTACGCTCCGCGCGTCAAAATGGCTGCGGCCTTGCTGGACGAACTTTTTTGAACATTCCCTCCCACTGACGATGCGTGGCTCATCTGGAGCTGTTATTGGCTGTTGGAGTGATATACTCAACAGGCCGTGAAGCGTGAAAACGCAAGAGGGAAAACACGTTTCAGATCACGCACCACGCTTAACGAATCACGATTTAAAATCCTTCGGCAAAACTCCGTAACTTCTTGCTCCGCGTGGGATGCCGCAGTTTCCGCAACGCCTTGGCTTCAATTTGCCGAATCCGCTCCCGCGTCACAGAAAAATCCTGTCCCACTTCCTCCAACGTATGGTCCGTCGCCTCCCCAATCCCAAACCGCTTGCGAAGAACCTTTTCCTCTCGGGGGGTTAACGTGCTCAACGACGTAGAAATTTGACGCTGTAAATCATAGCGCACGGCAGCTTCTATTGGCGACACCGCTTTCTTATCCTCGATAAAGTCCCCTAAATGACTGTCCTCTTCCTCTCCGATCGGGGTCTCTAACGAGATCGGCTCCTTCGCAATCTTCAAGATCTTCCGCACTTTCTCGAGCGACATCTCCATCCGCTCCCCAATCTCCTCCGGCGTCGGCTCCCGCCCCAATTGCTGCACCAAATGCCGCGACGTCCGCACCAGCTTGTTGATCGTTTCGATCATATGCACGGGGATGCGGATAGTTCGCGCCTGGTCCGCAATCGCTCGCGTGATCGCCTGCCGAATCCACCACGTCGCATACGTACTAAATTTATATCCCCGCTGATATTCAAACTTATCCACCGCCTTCATCAACCCAACATTGCCCTCTTGGATCAAGTCTAAAAACTGCAGTCCCCGGTTCGTATACTTCTTCGCAATACTCACAACCAACCGCAGGTTCGCTTCAATCAACTCCGCCTTTCCCCGCTTCATCTTCTCCTCGGCCCGCTCTAACGTCAGGAACGCCCTCTTGAATTCGGCCGCCGGCAGCAGCACCTCTTCCTGTTCGATCCGCCGCACCGTCCCCTGCCCGTCCTGAAACGCCCGCATCAGCTTTTCCAAGGCCTCATCGCTATAGCCCGTCTTCCGCCGCACCGCCGTGTAGACCGTCCGCTTCCGCCCCATCTGCCGAATCACTTTGGCGGCTTCTGTCCGTGGCTTCCCAATCCGCCGGCAACAATCCTCCACCACACGCTCGGCTCCCCGTAACGCAACCCCTTTCTCTTTAATCCGCCGCAACAGCTCATCCCGTACTGCCGGTTGCACATTCATGGCATCAAGCCGCTCGACAATCTGTTGCTGCACTCCATGGAGTTGCTTCCCAATCCGGTCCTGCTGCGCTGCCGAAGCCTTGCGCCGCTTGTCATAGATGGTGAGTAGGCTCTTGCCCACCCGGCGCATTTTCTCGAGTTCCGCCAGGGTGCGCTGCAGGAGTTCTTCTTCATCTTGTTCGTCTTCGACGTCTTCTTCCTCGAGCTCCTCCTCTTCGGTGGGCTCATGAACCAGCACGAAATCTCGAACCCGTAAATCCCCTTTTTTTATCGCAAGGCGCAGGGCGTCCAAATAGGTCAATGTCATGGGCATACCGGCAATGGCAAAAGCTAATTCATGTTTGCCATCTTCAATCCGTTTGGCTAGCTCAATCTCGCCTTCGCGAGTCAACAACGAAACACTCGCCATCTCGTTAAGATAGAGCCGCACCGGATCATCGATTCGGCTAAGGGCGCCTGGGGTTAAATCAATTTCCTTTTCATTTTCCTCTGAAGATTCCTCAACCTCCTCAGCTGCCCCCACTTCGGCAGCATCTTCGGTATGTTTCTGGTTGGTGGTTGCCCCATCAGAGGGCACCCCTGCCACGCCTTCAATGGCATGCTCTTTAAAGGAAGGAAATAAAGTGGACAAATGATCCGAGGTCTCTGAATCGACGGTTAATGGTCCATTCAGTTCATCGTACTGTAATTGACCCGGGTCTTTTCTAATTCCTGAGAGCGGTTTGACCCTCCCCAAAACGCTGTGTTTAGGCATTGTCTCTCCCCAAAAAGTTTACAAATTGGAATGATTGCCACATTCCTAATCTCGAATATTTTTTGCAGACGACGAGACTCGCTGTGTATTCTCTCGATAACAATTTTTTACATACTTCACTGACCACAGAGCACAATTATAGAATTGTGCCAGTTTGGAGCCCGATATCACAATACGTAGAATAWCGTAATATGTCGTTGATCGAAAAAKTTAACGTCGGGAAAACAAAGAMACTCAACCCTCGGGATCGGAACCAGTAGAAGTTGATTGTTCGGCCCAGACCTGAACCCAAACCTGAAMAAAGATTCTTTTGAAGGTTTCTAAAAAATWGAAACGCCTCCAGAAACYMGAAGRCRTGCTATGGATGGCAACCCATATTTTAGCCTTTGAGGACTTCTTTTTGATCTTTATAGAACCTTCTCGTTTCCAAGCTTCCGGCCTAGAGAAATACCCATGTTGGCAAACCCTTATTACATACCAGAATAATGGTTCACTTTTCAAGAATAATCGGCTACTTTAGGCCTAAGCATTACAACCATCAATGGCTAAATGTCTTGCGAGAGAAATTAAAGCTCACAAAAACACGTATAGCGMTAAAATATCACTAAAATCATATGAATCCTTATGRCCCTAATATACCTAACTTTTAGGCAATTAAGGGCACCTCTAAAAACCAGRCATTTTTTGTGAGGGCAAGGAAGCCGCGCGYGGAAAACCGGAATGTATGGGCGAATACATGAGGATTTGAGCACGCGGCTGACGCCGCCATCACGGAAAAGGACGGTTTTTAGAGGTGCCCTTAATCTAAAAAGTCACAGTTTTTTCTCCCGTGGAAAGATAGTTCATTGCAGCCTGATTATCCTCACAGGATGCCAAGGGGTTGATTTAAAGGTACTTTGTGATAGCTTGATGCCCCTTGCCCAAGAAGCCTGTCTAAGAATCGACGGATCTACTGTGGGTGCCCTAGATTTGGCCAAATCGTCCGATCCTTTGCGTTGAATAACCAACTATTTGCCGCAAACGACCCAAACATCTGACTTAAACCTAGAACCAGCATGCCCTCGCGACAATGGCTAACCTTGGACACACTCCAAGGGTTAGGTCAGTTGCCAAAACACAACAGACTTTGATCTTCAGAAACCTTGTCCTTCATGCCACTCAACTATTCAGAACAATCTAGGAATCCCAGAAAATTGATTGCCCAAACTTGGGTACCCTTAGCTGCCAGTTGGCTGCTCATGGGCTTAGAGCGACCCATTGTGAGCGCGTTCATGGCCAGACTCGAAGCCCCTGAAATAAACCTTGCCGCCTATGCCAGTGCGGTGTTTCCACTTTCGCTGATTATTGAGTCGCCCATTATCATGCTCTTGGCAGCATCAACGGCGTTGTCGAAAGACTGGGCCTGGTATCGCTTTTTGCGAAACTTTATGGCTGGATTGGCAGCCTTTCTGACCGTCATCCATATGCTCGTCGCGTTCACCCCGCTTTTTGATTTTCTGGTGTCAACCCTTCTCAAAATTCCAGAAGCGGTCGTCGAACCCGCTCGGATCGGCATGATGCTCATGACGCCCTGGACTGCCTCCATCGCCGTTCGTCGATTTCACCAGGGGATATTAATTCGACATGGTCARTCACGYTGGGTCGGYATTGGRACCGCYATYCGACTCATCGCCCTWTTGGYRGGACTYATTCTTGGCATAGGRATAGGRACGCCCTCAGGCATTRTCGTRGGAACCTTTGCCATTTCYCTTGGGGTCTTGASCGAGGCTGTGTTTGTCCGCTTGCGMACACAACCCATTCTCAACAAACTGAAGCARCTGCCTCACAACCAAACTGACCCGCCTCAATTCAGAAAATTCCTACGATTTTATATTCCCCTCGCCACCACCCCGCTCCTCACCCTACTGGCCCTGCCGATTGCCAGCGCGGCATTGAGCCGTATGCCTTCACCTATGGAAAGCTTCGCCGTGTGGCCGATCCTCGGCGGCCTCGTGTTTTTATTCCAGGGTATTGGGCTCGCCTACCAAGAAGTGGTGGTCGCATTAATCGACAAACCAGCCTTCTATGTCCCACTACGCCAGTTTGCCCTCCAACTCGCCATGGGAAACAGCACGATATTGTTGCTCATTGCGATCAGTCCACTCGCAGAATTTTGGTTTGTTACTCTGTCGGGGCTGGCCCCCGAGTTAGCCACACTAGGGAAAACGGCCTTATGGTTCGCCATTCTGTTGCCGGCGTTAACGGTGATAGAAAGTTGGTTCCAGGGAGTTCTGGTTCATGCTCATAAGACGAAAGGCATCATCGAAGCTGTCGCCTTGTACCTCATCGTTAGCGCGACCATTCTGGGATATGGGATTTACCTTGGAACCGTGACGGGCATCTACATGGGCTACATTGCAGCTGCCTGCGGCCTCACCATGCAAACCCTTTGGCTTGGATTTCGGTGTCAGGAATGCGTGAAACGTGATGAGTTATTCGAAAAAGATTGATACCCGAGATACGAACGACGAAATACAAAGTAGGCCTGTTGAATATTGCACTCCAATAGCCAATCAAAGCTCCAGATGAGCCACGCATCGTCAAGGGGAGGGAATGTTCARRRRAGTCCGTCCAGCAAGGCCGCAGCCMTTTTGACGCACGGAGCGTACGCCCAGTACGTGAGCACGACAAAAGGGAGAGAACGCCGCTGGCAGCTTTTTTCAACATTCCCGGTAGGTTTTCGGGGTAGGCAATTGCTTGCCATAAGTTTTAGAGAGCAGCTGACTCATAAGCCGCGGGCCGGGGGTTCGAGACCCTCCACCGCCACCATATTTTTCAACAGCTTATGAGTTTGATGTTCTTGCCCCAGTGAATCAGGTTGCGCCGGGGTTGCAGATCCCCCTCCCCCACGACCATATCCTTCCCTTATCTTCGGTTGTTGCATCGAGTTTATTAACCCATTTGCGATTCCGTTTCTCAAATTAGGTGGGAATAGATATCCATCGTCACCAGGTATGGAGGAATGGCCTGGTTGCGATTGCACATATTTGGGTGGAGCCCTCTGTTCAGCCAACTSTRANCGYAAGTGTAMCCTTTTTCTCTCAGAYCCCTCACATCCTAYGCAACCARAKGCAATCTTGAAACCACTCAGAATCTTGTGGTAAATCATCGTCAATTCTTTCATACAATATATATAAAGGAGACGAAGAGATGAAATGGTTGCAAGGATTGGTTTTCTTGCTGGGTTTGATATGGCTAACAGGCTGTGCAAGTCATACACCGGAGCCGACATCTCACCAAGAAGCCATTGGGTTAGGGATCGTGGAAGGCACGAAAGGATACCAGCAATTGCAGAAAGATCTCCTGACCAGGAATGATGTGGTTCGAAAGGCTCGCGGCCAAGTGCATCACATCGAAGGGGCGGCCTATGTGGTCCTTACAGAAAGTCAAAGCGAAGTTCGGCTTCCTGTTGATGAAAATACTCGAATTGATCGCCCTGCTCATATCGGTGATTGGATTGATGCCTATGTCGATGAAGCTGGTCGTGCGCTTGTGATCCGAAATGTCGATGACCAGATTATTCTAGAATAAGCGGAGCCTCACCCCATCACCCCCCCCACCTAACGAATTATCCGGTCTAGGTATTTATACCTTGCATCCGTATTTTT
>LXTH01000207.1 GCA_001643555.1 Nitrospirae bacterium SPGG5
TCAAACCCTAGAAAACAAAATCCGGGAAATCTTAGTAACCTTGGCCCCAAAGGGTGTGGCCTTTGTTGCCGGTCCCGAATCCATTCCTGCCCTGGTAGCAAATCATCCTGTCCAAATTCTCTTTGGTGAGAAATGCTCTAACCTTCAACCCTTTCACATGCATCGATCCATTTTACCGAAATCCCAACTCAACCCTCGTCTCCATATTTGGTGTCTGCAGAAAATCTAAATGCTTGGCTGTCCACAATTTTTTTAAGGGTGTGGTTGAGTAAAAATAACATTTAATAATAGAGTACAATTGTGACTTATTTCATGAAACGCAAAGAGCCATAGGGAATGTTCAAAAAGGTGCGCTCAGCAAGGCCGCAGGCGCTTTGGCGCGCGGAGCGTACGGGTGAGTACGTGAGCACGACAAAGGGCCGAGAACGCCGCTGACGCCCTTTTTCAACATTCCCATATTGAAAGATGATCAATTGTGAAAAATTCGTTATGATGGGTACCGAAAGAAACGAATACCGCAATACTTTACTTCCTCGAAAATCGTTCATGAGTGCCAACACACCAAACAAACTCCTTCTAGCCATTCTTCTTGGAATCACGATTGGGATTTTTGTCGGAGGGTTCACACCGGAAATTGGCCGATCGATTCAATTCCTCGGCCAACTGTTTCTGAAGGCCCTGTTTGTCATGGTGGTGCCACTGGTCATCAGCTCGATGATCGTGGGCGTGAGTAGCCTGGGAGACGTCCGGAAACTCGGCCCACTCGGAGGCCGCACCGTGTTCTTTTTCTTAGCGACGACCGGAATCGCGGTGTTGATCGGGTTAATCCTGGTACTCGCAATTCACCCGGGAACTCCTGGAACCGGAGCAGAAGCCAATGATTTGTCTAGCGTCTCCGAACGATTAGAAAATAAACCAACCACCATCACCGACCTTCTTCAATCCATCCTCACCAGACTGGTTCCGAACAACCTCTTCTCGGCCATGGTCAATGCCGAGGTGTTACCCCTGATTATTTTTTCTCTCGTGTTTGGCGGTGTCCTCACTACGATTGGGGAACCCGGACAATTCGTGATTAGATTTTTCGAAGGCGTCAATGAAGCCATCATGGCCATGGTCCGTTTATTGATGTGGACGGCGCCTGTGGGAATCGGAGCCTTGATTGCAGGCCGGCTCGGGGAAGCCGGTGGCTTTAGCGGCTTCTGGCCTCAACTCGTATCATTGGGAGCGTATGCGGCTACCGTCATTATTGCCTTACTGATTCATGGCCTCGTGGTACTTCCACTCCTCCTCCGGTTCATTGGAAAGCAATCCGTTCTACCCTATGCCAGAAACCTGAGCACAGCCCTCACAACGGCATTTTCCACCAGCTCCAGCTCGGCGACCCTCCCCTTGACCATGGAAGCGGTGATTGATAGGCACGGCATTTCTTCGCGAACAGCTCGCTTTGTGCTTCCCCTCGGTGCCACGATYAACATGAACGGGACGGCGCTGTACGAAGCCGTGGCCGCYRTGTATAYCGCGCAATCCTATGGCATTGAGCTGAGCTTTGCGCAGACGGTTATCATTGTGTTGACGGCCACCCTCGCAGCCATTGGCGCAGCGGGCATCCCTGAAGCCGGCCTCGTCACCATGGTGATCGTACTCAAAGCCGTGAACCTGCCAATTGAGGGAATCGCCTTAATTCTGGTTATCGACTGGTTTCTCGACCGCTGTCGAACGACCGTCAATGTCTGGGGAGACGCAGTGGGCGCCGCGGTGATTGATGGGCTAGAAAAAAAGAAAGAGGCGTAAGGAAAGCCTCCTCCAAAAGCATTTTGGGGACTTTGTGGAAATACCACGTCGTTTCGTGACGAGAGAGATATGAAACAGTGTTTTGATATTCAATGCATAGGGGCCCTCGAATGAGGGCCCCTATGTGTTGATCTTCTAAAATGAGTGCCTAAGAGACCATTCGACTCTTTTGGACCCATTTCTTTATTAGGCGGGACACAGAATGGAATCAGTCCCTGGGACACATAACAGACTTCGTGCCTGCAATTCCAGGATCATGACTTGCTCCACCAGATCCTCCTTTGTGGGATAGGAAGGCGTATTCAAAGCATCTGCAAGCAGTTGTAAAGCTTCTTTCAGTGTTACAACCGCATCCGAATGCAGTTGTGCGCCCTCGAGGACCTGAATGGCATCCTCCACCTCCGCGTGCGCCACCTTCAACAGGTGGTCCACATCCTCAATACCCTATACGCATATTGACGTATTACGTGTAATTTTTTTTGAAACCGTCTTAAAGATCACCGTACGTGATGAGTTCAAACGCATTTCTTAAATAAATATAACTACTTACTATAAATAGAAGGACAGGTATTCAGTAAATGGGGATTGGTTCTAAATTGACAACGTCCGGTGGGCTGTGGCCTACTCGATTAATTGGTGTTCTGATCCAGCGAAAAAGAAGTGATGAAAACCCGGCTCAAAGAATTTAATCTCAAAAAATTCAGTTTTCATCAGGACCCCGTGTTGATCCTCGAAGATTTTTGGTCCAAGGAAGAACGAGACACGTTCTTGGCCGCAATGGACCAGGCGGAATGGAAAAAGCGTTCGGAAATTCAAGCCACCCAGCTCGCCTTCCCGAATTGCGGGGATTGGCTCAAAGCCCAAATTGGCCCATCAGAAGGCTCTGCCCTGCTCAATCGAATCGCTCTTCCCTGCATTGCCGACTATATTGAATCCTTTCCCCAAATCAAGCAGCGACACATGAGTTTCAGTTACTACTCGTATGGCGCAGGAGATTGTCTCTCCACTCACGACGATACGGATGAGCAATACACACGGGACGACGGGAACCCTGGGCAAAGCCCGCAATCGGTATCACCCCAACGTCGCATTGCGGTGGTGACCTACTTTCATCAGGAGTGGGAACACGATTGGGGCGGGGAACTCATTGTGTATGACAGTCGCAAAAAAAAGGACGGCCAGGTTCGCTTGGAAGTCTCGTATTGCTTGGAACCTAAGCCAGGATCAATTGTGTTTTTTACCGTACCTCGGTTTCATCGAGTGTGCCGCGTGGACCCGTTGGCGAACAACCATCGACGAATGTCGATTGCCGGCTGGTTCATGACTGAACACTTTTCTTAATCAGTGCTTTGTACCACCCAATTCGTGGTCTTTCTATTCGCAAGTCTTTCATCCCAGATTTGACAATCGGCTCACCACCTTGGAGCTACCAAGCGGTAGCCCAGCCTCACAACAGCAGTTGGATCACAAAAGTCCGCGCAAGCTCTTGGCGCACCTGGCACAATACAAAAAGGTCTCATCACCACCGAGGTGACCACGACTTTTTGTATTGCACCATGCACACCAATATCTTACACGTCTTTTTTGCGCCCAACTGCCGTTTCTAGGTTGAACGGGCCTCAATCGAAACACCCTCAACATAGCTGTGCTATGCCTCGGGTTTTCCTCAATCGTTCCGTCCAAATCCGACCCAAATCTTGGCGCGATATTGTCCAAGTTCTTTTCTCTCAGGTCCTTATCTGATCCTGATGTCGTTGAACCTCAAACATGAAAAAATCCTTCAGGCCCTCGCGCGTGCGCATGGTATCGAGTTGAGGTATCGTGATGGGACGGGCATGGTTCGAAGGGTTTCGACTTCGACCGTTTATGCTCTGTTGCAGGCGATGGGAGTGGACGTGGCAACGTACGAAGAGGCGCATCAATCTTTGAAGGCCGTTCGCCTTCAGCATTGGACGAGGGTGCTCGACGAGGTGTTTGTGTTCTGGCAAGGGAACGCTTCCTCACTGTGGCAATTAACGATTCCCATGGCCGCCACTTTGCTTCCTCAACTGGCAGTGAATTGGCGGTTGGAAAATGAGCGCGGGCATCAGGTCGGCGATCAGGGTTCCGGAGAACGCCTTTCGCTGATTGCCTCACGAACGATTAATAGAAGGGCGTGCTGTCGGTTGGGCGTGCCGTTTCCCGAAAACCTGCCTCTTGGCTATTATCGTTTAACGGTCACGGCATCGTGGCCCTCTCAGACCGTCTGTGGAGAGGCGTTGGTCATTGTCGCACCCAAGCAGTGTTACCTGCCGGACCAGCCCAATCGGTCTTGGGGGGTGACGGTTCAATTGTATGGGTTGTCGAGTGCTCGAAACTGGGGTATTGGAGATTTTAAAGATCTTTCGATGTTAGCCACGTGGGCAGGTAGCCGCCTTGGTGCTTCGACGATTGGCATCAATCCACTCCATGCCCTGTCAGCCAAATCGATCAGCCCGTATTCTCCGTCGAGCCGGTTATTCTTTAACACGTTGTATCTGGATGTTGAGGCGATTCCCGAATTTCAGAACGCCCCCGCTTTACAAGAGCAGGTCAAAAGCGAGGCCTTTCAAGATCGCTTGAAAGTGCTGAGGGACCGCCGAACGGTGGATTATGATGAAGTCCGCGCGGTGAAATTTCCTCTCTTGGAATCCTTGTATGCGGTGTTTTGCCAACACCATGTGGCCACGGGATCCGAACGGGCGCACGCGTTTGATCAATATGTTCAACTGCAAGGAACAGTGTTGCGCCGGTTCGCCGTATTTCATGTTTTACAGGAACGGTATCGCCATGCGTCGTGGTGGCAATGGCCCGTCGAATATCAGGATTCAACGTCGGTTGCTGTTGAGGATTTTGCCAACCAGCATCTGGAACGGCTGCGGTTTTATCAATATTTGCAATGGCAGTGCGCGGATCAACTCGGTGAGTTAAACGCAACCGCAAAACAGGCGGGATTGTCTTTAGGGTTATATCACGACCTGGCGGTTGGAATCGTTGCCGATGGGGCTGATGCCTGGATTTTTCAAGGTCAGCTTGCGCGTGGGGTCTCGATTGGGGCCCCTCCGGATCTGTTTAATTTGTCGGGGCAAAATTGGAACTTACAACCACCGATCCCGTCTCGACTCCGGTCGCAGGCGTATCATTTTCTCAGGGAAACTTTTCGTCACAACATGCAGTATGGTGGCATGTTACGAATTGATCATGCGCTGGGTCTCTTTCGGTTATATTGGATTCCCGAGGGGATGTCGGCTAGTGAGGGCGCCTATGTTCGGTATCCGACTGACGAGTTGTTGGCAGTTCTTGCCTTGGAAAGCGTCCGGCATCAGGTGATGGTCGTTGGAGAAGATTTAGGAACTGTGACCCCTGGGATTCGACGAAAATTTGCTCAGGCAGGCTTATTGTCCTATCGTTTATTAATGTTTGAAAAACATTCTGGCAGAGGATATCGAACCCCAAAAACGTTTCCGGAACAAGCGTTAGCTTCGGTCAATACGCATGACCTTCCCACCCTACGCGGATTTTGGGTCGGGCGAGATATTGAGACGAAGGAGCAAATTGGGTTATACCCTTCTGCATCGCATATGGACCAGGATCGAGTCACTCGCACCCAGGATCGGCAAGCCTTACTGCGGGCTTTGGGGAGGGAACGGCTGTTGCCAACGGGTACGCCATCTCAAGCGGAAGAATTGCCTCAATGGTCGGATGAATTGTGCCGGGCGATCTATGCGTATGTAGCCCGGACCCCTTGCCGGGTGATGGCGACCTCTCTTGAGGATTTATTGGGGGAGGTGGATACGCCCAATGTGCCCGGTGCGCCGGAGGGTTCGTATCCTGTGTGGCAACGAAAGTTGAGCCGACCATTTGAAGAATGGCAACACGATCCGGATCTTCTCGATTTTGCAGCCGCCGTGCATCGCGAGCGTGCGGCCTCTTCCGTGTAATTTTCTAGACTTCCACCCTGACAAAGAAGGTCATTCCTCATGGACCCAGAGTCGCGCCTTGTGATCCTGACAGATTTAGATGGCTCGTTGCTCGATGCTGATACCCATGAGTGTGGCCCCGCACGATCGGAACTGGATAATTTGCGCACTCGAGGAATCCCGGTGATGTTCTCGACGAGCAAGACCTTTGCCGAAGTGGAACCCCTGCGTCAGGAAATGGAGAATGTCGATCCGTTCATGGTGGAAAATGGCGGAGCGGTATATGTTCCCGAGGGATATTTCCCCGAGGTCCCGGAGCACAGTGTTCAGCGAGATGGCTATCATGTCATTGAGCTTGGGATATCGTATCCGACCCTTCGTGAAGGGTTGCGGACGATTGAGCAAAAACTTGGCATTCGTTTGAAGGGCTTCGGCGATATGAGTTTGGATGAAGTGGTCGCGATCACGGGGCTATCCCCCATTCAAGCCATAGCTGCACAGAAACGGGAGTTTGATGAACCGTTTCTCGTCAACGATCCGTCGAAGATGTTTGAGATACGGCATGAAGCAGGGCAGTTGGGATTCCTGGTGGCCTTGGATGGACGCTTTGCTCACCTTGTGGGTGGCACCCATAAAGGATCAGCTTGTCGCATCCTTTTGGACTTATGCCGGAAGCATTGGGGAACCATCCGGACTGCGGCGATCGGATCCAGCTTAAATGACATTCCCATGTTGGAACAGGTGGACTATCCATTTTTGGTCGAACAGCGAGGGGGCGGATACCAAAGTGGGATTGCGTTTAAACAGCTTATTCGGGTGGAAGGGATTGGTCCGGTGGGTTGGGCAAAATGTATTCAACAATTAGGCGAAGCCTAAGATATGGGTGCTACCCAAGGATGGCTTCTTAGTTGTCTGTGTCCTGTATGTCTTGGACCGAGGGCGTTTGTATCTCGTAGCCCTTCATTGTTAGGTTTGTTGGGGGTTGATGGTAGTGGGGGCGTCATTTAATCGGGAGGCTGGTATGACGACTTTCTTTCCGTCCACGTCGAGAACAATGACCATCGAGGTGAGGTCCACAACTGTTCCCGTCATTTCGCCAACCTGGACGTGTTGCCCGATTTGAACAAAATGGCGAACCGAGTAGGTGCCAATGAGATTTCGGACGGCTGGTCCTGSACCCAGTCCGATGGATAAGGCCACTGTARCTACCAGTCCCGCCGCAAGGATCAATAAAAACGAGGCCAAGAAACTCGTATCAAATCCTAATCTGGAGACAGCCATGATGCCCACCACGAGGATGGACAACGCATAGATCAGGTGCCCGGACATCCTTGCCGCAGGCAATCCAGCCGATTCACATGTGGCTGTGACCAATGTGCGTAATGCCCTGGCACCAAACAATCCGATCAGGACAATCAGAGCTGCGAAGATGAGATCCGGAAGCGCATAGGCTAGAGAGATCAGCGCTTCAGTGAGAACCTCCAGCTGTAATGCTCGGGCCGCCGAAATAAGAAAGAGGAGAAAAATTACCCAAAACATGAGGGCTCCGATGATGTGAGCCCCTGTTTTCTGTAGGCCGAGTTGTTGGAATAAGGAGGTGATGCCCCAACTGTCCAGGAGCCGATTGAAGTGTGCAAATTCCAAGATACGGCGTATAGCGCTGCTGATAAGCCGACCAAGAATAATGCCCACTGTTACCAGAACAAGCGCGCCCAGAATGTTTGGAAGAAAGGTAATGATCATATCCAAACTATCGTAGAGTGATTCTTCCAGTGGCAGGCTGAACGGGCTTTGGTCCATGCGTTATACTCCTGTGTCTTTTCTCACCCATGCAGGTGAACGATGAGGGATTCGTTTCGTGGTGATCTGGCGCATCTTGCCACGTTTCTCCCTATTCGTCACGTAAGATTTTTTCGACATCTTTTCATTGAGAAGAACTTGGTAGGCCCGTATCCGCTGGACATACTTCACGGGTTCCGGCCCTCGCGCATATCCATGCGGAAGCGATCGATAATATTTTTTCTGGCTCAGAAGGGGTAGGACTTGCATCATGTCCTGCCAGCGATCCGGGTTTTTCTGTTTTCGGAGGGCCAGGATCCGCGCATCTTTCACATGTCCCAACCCCACGTTGTAGGCGGCTAGCGCAAAGAAGGTTCGGTCGGGCATGGGGACGGAGATTGGGATTCTCTGATGCATGATTGTGAGGTATCGTGCTCCCCCATAGATACTTTTTCTGGGGTCAAGCCGATTCCTGATCCCAAGTGACGCTGCCGTACGTCTGGTCAGCATCATAATGCCTCGAACACCAGTTGGGCTTCTGGCTCGACGGTTCCAGTGGGATTCTTGATAGGCTTGAGATGCGAGAAGTTTCCACGGAAGATTATGCTTTTTGGCAGCGTTTTGAAAATGTTCTTGATATCGAGGGAATCGAGTCCTGAGGTGTCTGAAGAAAATTTTACGGTCATAGCGGGAGAGTATTTTTCTCACTTGCACCGGTGCGGTAGTTTGGGGGCGAGTCAAAGCCTGCATGTGTTGTGGGTGAAGGTTGGATTTGATAGTCGCGAGATATTTGGATGTGTGTTGAGCAAATTTCGAAAATACAATATGTGTGCTGACAAGCACACCAATCAAGATAAGACTGCCTACCCATTTCAAGAATATGCCCATTGGTCGATTATCTGTTCCCAGGACGGTATTTCAGGTTTTCTCGACAGGGAATGTTGAAAAAAGCCGCCAGCCTACGCTTAAGCTTCGGCCGACAGGCCAGCGGCGTTCTCGCCATTTTGCCGTGCTCACTACTTCATGTACGCTTCGCGCGTCAAAATGGCTGCGGCCTTGCTGGACGGACCCTTCGGAAAGACCTCAGGGCATGCTTTTTGAACATTTCCCGTTTTCGTTGAATAGTCCAACTATTCGCCTCACACGATCGAAACATCTGACTCAAACCAGCACCCCCTCGTCACGATCGCTCATCTCGGACAGGCTCCTAGGTGGTGCAGGTGAGAGTCACAGGAAAAGAAGTGTGACAAAGAACACAACGTTGGAGTGATAGGAGTCACGGCTATCATTTGTTGTAATGGAATATAATTAGTGCCCTTGAGGGAAAGGGGGAATATCTCCGCAATCGAGATGGTCGTGGCTCTATCGCTGGCAAGAGTCATTGCGGCTCAGAGATGAGCTCGGGATCTTCCCCCTCTTTTCAGAAACCCATTCTTTTCAGCCATTTTATGCTGTTTGCTAAGGCCCTGTCCATTTTTTTCTCGACATACGAACAATCTCTTTATGTACTTAGGACCTGAGAGATAATAATTTGGACAATCTCGCATCCAATCTTCGGGCCACCTTTGAACGGGCCTCAATCGAMAARCCCTCAACATAGCTGTGCTATGCCTCGGATTTTTCTCAATCGTTCCGTCCAAATCCGACCCAAATCTTGGCGCGATATGTCCAAGCTATTTTCTCTCAGGTCCTTGTAAAAATGAATGATGTGGTTCTTCCTAATTCGACTGGATCAACACGAACGGGTAATTAAAAAATGAAATTTCCGGTTCGTCCCGAGGCTCTCGAAGCCTGTCCTGAGCTTTGGCGAAGGGGACGAACCAGAATCTATAAATCTAAAACGTAAGGGCCCTTGCACATGAAATACTTGGTAAAATTTCTGCTTTTGATCGTAGGACTTGGCATTATCGCGATCATCGTTRTGRGTATGTCRTTAAATGCCCTYGTCAAATCCGGCGTCGAGACTATGGGCCCGAAARTGWTGGGRGTCCCAGTTACCKTRGRCGABGTGGACRTCTCCCTWCTRTCTGGTGGTACAGACATGCGRGCCAGTCTCAACGAACTYATCATHAAAAAYCCKGAAGRGTATGAGACCGACTATGCRTTTTCYCTCCCRAGCATTCGYRTCMGGGTGAATCGCAACTCTGTRTTGACTGATACCRTCATCRTCGAAGAARTATTRATCGAAGGCCCRGCCATCACTTTYGAAGGKTCMTTRYTRGGYAGTAAYCTTGGMGATATTCARGAYMACSTCAMACGCAAYACYCGAYCTGKTTCRAATSACGAARYGRAAGAGGAWRAGAAGARTGARANMGSAWGARSRWSGKGWRGRRCMAGARWRWARRKYTCRSWKKWMRMMRGTAACCATGAAAAATGCCACGATCAACCTGAGTCTCTTCGGCGGGAACATCGATCCCATTCAATTGACCTTGCCAGATTTTGAACTACACGATATTGGCAAAGAATCCGGTGGCACCAGCTTCCAAAAAGCATCAGCCAAAATTTTCGATGCGATTTACGCCGCCATTATCAAAGCCGTCACGAAGTCCGGCAAGCTCATTCCCAAAGATCTAGAACAATTCGGGAAATCAGCCGAGGAATTGGGAAAGTCGGCGGAGAAGGTGGGGAAGGAACTGGAAGGCTATCTAGCCGAGACCAAGAAGAACCCAGGGGAAATCGACACCCGCAAAATTCTCCAAAGCCCGCCCTACGAGTTGCCGGACCGGATCGCCCCACTCTTGGTGGCCACCCGCGACCTGAAGCAATCCATCCTCGAGACCCTCGACCCCAAGGAGCGGCTGGAGCGGGTCTACAGCCAGATGATAGACGAATCCGAGGTCCGCCGGCTGGAGCAGCTG
>LXTH01000188.1 GCA_001643555.1 Nitrospirae bacterium SPGG5
TGTCACCGGTGTGTTCATGCCTTCGAAGTTTACCTCTCGGGAAAGTCGGGACGATTCCCGAGCGCTGATGAAAGCACTCAAGTGTACATTACTCACGATTTCGATTGCAGGAGTGTGGAAGCAATTTGTGACTCTATTGGCACCGGCTTTCGGGAACAGACCCCACGATACAACTGAGGAAAATCTCCAGGCCAGAATTCGAGGGACCCTCTTAATGGCCTTGTCGAATAAATTTGGACATTTGGTCCTCACGACCGGGAACAAAAGTGAAATGAGCGTTGGCTATGCCACCCTGTATGGTGATATGGCTGGTGGGTTCGCCGTGATTAAGGACGTGCCGAAAATGCTGGTGTATGAGCTGGTACGATATCGGAACCGTCGGGCGTACGAACAACATGGGAAGGATCTGATTCCCGTTCGAATCATGGAACGAGCTCCTTCGGCGGAGTTAAAGCCCGATCAAATTGATCAAGATACGTTGCCGCCATACGATGTCCTCGATCGGATTTTAGAGGCGTATGTGGAAGAGGATCGTTCATTGCCTGAGATCGTAAAGCTCGGCATGAAATCCCAAACCGTTCGAGGTGTGATGGCCATGGTGGATCGAAGCGAATATAAACGGCGGCAGGCGCCGATTGGCATCAAGATCACGCAGCGAGCTCTGGGGAAAGATAGGCGGATGCCCATCACCAATCGATACGTCAAACATTAATATGAAAAAATTCGAAATCCGAATCCCGAAATTCGAAACAAATTTTAATGACCAAAATGAGGAAGTTCGAATGGCGAAATTCGAAACACATTGCCGTGCCTAATGTGAAGCATTCGAATGTAAGATTTCGGATTTGTTTCGGATTTCGAGATTCGTTTTTCGGATTTAAAACTCTATTTGAGCGGATACTAAAAGGAACGAAGAGAAAAGTGGCATGAAGTTTTCAATGCGATCTGAACCCTCGGAATCTATTTCTGGTGATGAGGAGCTGGCATCGACTCAGGCCGTGCTCCAAGAGCGGCGTGATGGTCTGTGCCAACGATTGAGGGATGGAGCATCGGGTTCTGAAGTCGTAGCTGGCTTTACGGACTTAGTCGATTCCGTCTTGATGGCTCGATATCGAAACGTTCTCCGTCAGCAAGTCGGGGATGTGGCTGTTGGGATACAACAGTGTTGCCTGGTGGCGGTCGGTGGGTATGGACGTCGGGAGCTATCACCCTATTCGGATATCGATGTGATGGTACTCTATAGCGCCGGGGGGGAGAAAGTGGTCAACACGCTCTCCAAGCAGGTGTTACATCATCTGTGGGATTTAGGATTTCAGGTGGGGCATAGTGTTCGATCTATTCACGATTGCTTGGTCCTGGCAGAAGAAGATTTAACCGTGAAAACGGCTCTTATGGAATCGCGATTTCTGACAGGAGGGGCTTCCGTCTTTCAGGAATTTCGGCGACGCTTTGCGCGACGTATTTTGGGTCGGCGCGTCGACACGTTCATTCGAGAGAAGGTCGAAGAACGAACACGCGATTATGCCAAATTTGGCGAGACCATTTATTTGCTCGAACCCAACATCAAGAAGACCAAGGGGGGATTGCGCGATCTGCATTTGCTGCAATGGGTTGGCATGGCTAAATATCAAGCGGCCACGTTACAGGATCTGGCCAATCGCGGCATTCTGGCTCATCAGGATTATACGGCGTTGATTGAGGCTCGAGAGTTCTTATGGAAGGTTCGCACGTTTTTGCACCTTGAAGCCGGGCGTGCGCAGGACATTCTTTCGTTTGAGGAACAAGTCCGGTTAGCCAAAGAGTTTGGGTTTCATGACCAAGCCCATCTGCTCGCCGTTGAACAGTTCATGCAGGTGTATTATCGGCATACCATGGGAATCTATGATCGGTGTGTCCGGTTTGTCGATCGTTCTCAAGGCCAATCCTTGTGGAATCGTGTCAAGGGATGGTGGCCGCGGCCTTTGGTTAACGGGTATTTCTCCTTGTCCGAGTCTAGCCTCTCCGTTCCTCAAGACAAGCTCCTCGACGTCCTACGTGATCCTGGACGGTTGCTCAATCTGTTCAAGCTGTCTCAGGAACGCGGTCTCGCCATTGACGGGTTCACAATCGAAGAAATTCACCGACATATGGACACCGTGTCCGATGATGTGTTCTGCACGCCATCCGCGAGACAGGCTTTTCGGGACATCCTCTCCGGACCGGGTTCCGTGGCGCAGACCTTGATGCTGATGCATCAAGCCCGCGTGTTGGAGAAACTTGTTCCGGCCTTTAGTCGTGTCCGTGGGCTCATGCAGTTTAATCAATATCACAAGTATACTGTTGACGAACATAGCCTGTTTGCGGTGCGGGAGGTGGAGCGATTAGGACGCCAAGAGGGAATATTTCACGATGTGTATCATGAAATTCATCAGAAGGACCTTTTGCATTTAGCAGCGCTGCTGCATGATATTGGGAAAGGTCTTCCTGAAGATCACAGTGAAGTGGGACAAGGAATTGCGCGAGACATGGCCACACGATTGCAATTGGACCAGCAGGAGACTCGCACGTTAGAGTATCTTGTGTTTCACCACTTGCTCATGTCCAACACGGCCTTTCGACGTGATCCTTATGATGAGAAGGTGTTGCTGAAGTTCTCACGGGCTGTGGGTACACCGGCTCTGTTGAGGAAATTGCTGCTGCTGACGGCGGCCGATATTGCAGCTGTGGGGCCTGGTACCCTGACCAAATGGAAAGAGTCGTTATTAATCGAACTGTATTTACGAACGCTGCCGGAGGTGTCCGGTGGACGTGAAGCTGTTGACGTGACCAAGAATATCAAGGAGATTGCCACGGAAGTTCTGAGTCTGTGGAACTCAACAGGTTTGGCGCCTGGACCTGGCGACGGCACCACACCATCTTCTGATGCTCGTCAAGATTGGGTTGAGGATCAATTAGAAAGGTTCCCCCTGCGGTATTTGTCGGGAACCCCTCGCGATCGGATGGCCGTGCACTTACAAGCCTTGCAACGGCTTCCTATGACGAGTGCGGTTGTGGAGTCGGCGTATCATGCTGACCTGCGTGTGTGTGAGTATACCCTGATTGCTCGAGATCATGTGACCCCAGGGATTTTTATGAACGTGACCGGGGTGCTGGCCGCGTTTGGGCTGCATGTCCTCGATGCTCAAATTATGACCAGAGATGATGGCATTGTGTTTGATTCGTTTTTTGTTCACGATCGGGACTTTGATGGGGCACCCACTGAACAGAAGCGCCAGAAGGTTGGGAAAGCGATCCTTGATGTCTTGTGTGGAAACGAATCGATCGCCAATTTATCCAAGCGCAGTCAACGTCTGACGTTCGAGCGGCCTTTCCCGGTTTCCCCCAAGCCGGCTGATGTTCAGATTGATAATGAAACCTCTGATCAAATGACGATTATCGATGTGTTTGCCGATGATCGTCAGGGATTATTGGCGGTGATTGCGCGGACAATGTTTGAGTTAGGGTTATCCATCCATGCCGCAAGGATTGCGACTCGACTCGATCAAGTCGTCGATGTGTTTTATGTCACGGGATCCGAAGGGGAAAAGATCGAGGATGTCACCGCCTGTGAGAAAATCCGAGAAACCCTTCGCCAAGCCGTGGATGCATTTCCAGGATAAGTTCAACCAGAGGTGATCTGGCCTTCATGGTTCGTTGCCTATCTTTTTTGGTCCTATCCTTCATTTCTTCCCAGCGACTAGCAACGAGCGATTACCGAACAATCCAAATCTAATCTTCCCTGCAACAGGGGATGTTCAAAAAGGTGCGCTCAGCCAGATGGTCCCAAGGCATCCCATCTGGCTTTCCCAGGGGCTCCGGCCCCTAGGACGGCCCGAACAGCAGGGCCTGTGACCCCTCGAAGGGGGAATACCCCCTTCGAGCATCCCCCACACCGAGTGATACTAACCACCCGGTGTGCAAGGCCGCAGGCACTTTGACGCGCGGAGCGTACTCATAGTACGTGAGCACGACAAAGGGCCGAGAACGCCGCTGACGCCCTTTTTCAACATTCCCTTCATATGAGCATCGTGATCCCTGTCGAGACTAGGATGATCATGAGGCCTCTTTTTAACCACTCGCCTGAGATGACTTTTGTTAAGACTGAGCCTACGAGAACTCCTGGTACGGAGCCTAAGATCAGCCAGCCGACTAAACTGAAATCGACCGTGCCTAATTTCATATGGGCGAGTCCCGTCACCCCTGTCAGCATGACGGCATGTACAATATCGGTCCCGATCATGATCTTGGGTGTGAGCCGATAGAAGAGGAGCAAGAACAAAATAATCACGCTCCCCGCCCCGACCGATGTGAGTCCGACGAGTAAGCCTCCTTCGATTCCAATAAAAAAAGCTCCGTTATACCGGGTGAGATATCCAGGGAGCCGTTCCCGTAAGGAGAGGCCGCCATTTTTCTCAAGATGGCCCTGGAACAGTAAGAGAAAGGGGATAGTAAGCAACAAGACCCCAATCATGGTTGTCAGGATCCCATTGACAGATTCTCCGTATTGCGATTGGAGGTGGCCTAAGAGTGCGACGCCAATTAAGGCGCCAGGTATGCTGCCGATGGCCATGGCTCCGGCAAGTTTCCAATCAACATTGCCATGGCGCCAGTGGACAATGGCGGCCCCGATCTTGGTCACGGTGGCAAATGTGGCTCCAGAACCTATGGCGATGATGGGAGGGGTCTGCAACCCGAAAATGAGAAGTGGCAATAAGACCACGCCTCCTCCCAAGCCGGTGAGCCCGACCAAGGTTCCTACCACTAGTCCAATGGACGTTGTACAGAGAATACATTCCATAATGCGAATCTCAGGGAAGGGAATCTTTTCCTACTATATCTTCAGTAACGATGAATCATTGTTCGTGTCGAAGTATCCGGTCTTCTCCCGATGGAGCCAAATTTCCTGCTCCTTCACCAATATTGCCTGATCTCACCCAAGCATACCGAACAATGAACAATTGAGCAGACCTATCAGGACTCTAGACTCATCAAGTTTTCGGTCTAACTGAAGAGATTCTTTATGGGTGTATCTCCGTATTATTGGGAGGTGAAGAGGGCTGCGGTTTTCCTATGAACGCGCTCGCATGCATGTTCCGTTTTTGGCTTTGAATCCAACCCTGGCTGGAGGAATTTTCGTCTGTGCTCATCACCGGAGTGGGCCTCGGAGAGTCAGGGTTCGTGACGTGATGGTAGTAAAAACGAAACCGGTGGTGGGTATGGGGAAGGGGAAGGGGAAGGATAAGATTATCCCATCCTATTCTGTTATCAGATGTTGCGACGTTTTTCGGGCCACGCCGGTTTCTTGTGCGGCCTTGGCGACGGCTTGGGCCACGGCTGGCACTACGTGTTTATTGAAGACGCTTGGAATAATGTATTCTTCGCTGAGGGATGAAGCAGGGATGACATCAGCTAAGGCTCCAGCGGCAGCAAGTTGCATGGATTCATTAATGGTCCTGGCCTGAACATCTAACGCCCCTCGAAAGATTCCGGGAAAGGCCAATAAGTTATTGCTCTGATTGGGGTAGTCCGACCGACCACTCGCATAGATCCGGCAATGATTATGCGCGGCTTCAGGGGCTAATTCCGGGTCGGGATTCGCGAGCGCAAACACGATGGGGTCTTGAGCCATGAGATCAAGATCCTGTGGTTGCAAGACATTCCCCACGGAAAGCCCGATGAACACGTCCGCGCCATGGAGCGCATCGCGTAGTGTGCCAATGGGTTTGTCATATTGGATGATGGCAGGAAGGGTATTGCGCCAATTATACAGTTCCC
>LXTH01000234.1 GCA_001643555.1 Nitrospirae bacterium SPGG5
GAAGTGATTGATGCCGCAGCCACCAAGAACTTCGGGTTTATGCCCTTCTACCCTGGACCGGGTGTAGGAGGCCACTGCATCCCTTTGGACCCGTATTATTTATCGTGGAAGTCAAAGGAATACGACCTGCACACGCGGTTTATTGAATTGGCGGGAGAAATCAATGAAGGGATGCCCTACTTCGTTGTTGCAAAACTTCAACGGATCCTGAATCAACGAACGCAATGCTTAAATGGAGCGGGCATTCTTGTTTTGGGCGTGACGTATAAGGCCGATACTGGCGACTCACGTCAATCGCCAGCCACCAAAGTCATGGAGTTATTACACAAAGAAGGCGCCCAGCTCACCTACGTTGATCCGTATGCGGAAAGGCTCCAAATAGGAGATGTCGAGTTTAGTGCGAAAATTTTATCTCCTTCCTTATTGGCAGAATGCCATTGCGCCCTCATTCTCACCGCCCATTCCAGTTTCGATTACGACCTGATCGTGAAACATGCCCCAATTGTATTTGACACCCGGAATGGTACGCGAAATGTTCAAGGGAAAAAAGGAAACGTGGTCTTATTATAAGAACCACSSRYCCTNAGGGYTCGSGCAAGAATAWCTTCCCMTGTTTGRGCGTYGATCCATCCCGTCTGGCGGCGTTGCTCGTCCTTTCCATACGAGGAGTATGCGCAGTCCTCGCGCCTTGCCAGACAGGCGGCTCAGCACCCAAACAGGGGAAGTTATTCTTGCCCGAACCCTAAACGTACTGAAAATAGCGTATTGGCGTGAGTCGTTTCAATGAGGGAGAATAAGCCTATCACAACACTCGCGGAATTTGAGTCTATGCTGGTTACCGAACGATTTTATCCCTCAACCGTAATCCTCACTCTTTCCGGTCGTTTCGACCAGAAAAACGAAATGGCATTGGAAACGGCGATGTTGCGTGGCCAGGAAAAGAAAGTTCTCCATGTGGTGTTTAATCTTGAGCAGATTTCTACTATTAATACTGCTGGAATCGGTCGAATATATGTAACCTTTTTTCGACTCAAACAAAAGGGGATTTGCTTGAGTCTCGTCCACCCCAAACCGAATGTTCGGGAAATCCTTGACCTCGTCGAAATCACGAAAATCCTACGAGTGTTTGAATCCGATGACGCAGCACTCGCCTGGCAAGCATCATCCCCCCAATTTCCCTCAGCCCCCACTGTTCCTTCTAGCACGTGGGACATTACTGCCAAGGAAGATCTCTCTCAACAGCCTAGTATTTGGTTGTATAAATCTCCGAAAGAAGCCTCTGCCTAGCAGGGTGCTGACAATGAGCATGGGYTCGCGGCGATCAGTGTRGCCGTGAAGCGTTCTCGRGATTCGTATCTCGTTYTTTYMCGYTTGCGCGCCGAAGCGCTGCAGCGCGCAGGCACGARATACGAACGACGAGATACGAACGACATATTAGGTAGTAACTGTACGTCATTTCGGCAATTGTCTTAACGTCGGTTTGGGTGCCTAATGAAATCTGACACATGGAAGAGTTGATGTTCGTACCCACCTTTCACCATCACGGAGGCTGTATTAATGAAGTTTTCCCTGTTGGTTCACAATCAGGTTCTTTCTATCAGACTGTATGGCTGCTTTAATCATCAAACCTCCAAAAAATTGTTGAAATTGTTGAGGCGTGGTCGTATCCATGGATACACCCAAGTGACATTTGATTTAGCACAGGTCTCATCGATTGATGGATCGGGACTGGGAATTCTTTTTCTCGTCGCCCATAGGCTCAAAAAACTTGGAGGCGAAACCTTTGTGTTAAACCCGAAACCCTCAGTGCGTGACCAGATGCAGCGGGCGGATTTACCCAGCATGCTATACATCGTTCCTGATAACTTACAATCCAGAAGTGCTGCCTAATCTACCGTGAAGTTCCTCATGACCTGTGGCCCATCAGTGCTTGTTACATGAAAACGACCGATGGCTTTCGTGAAACGGAAGGCGTGAGGCGGAAGGCGGTGATAAGAGGGGATTCGCCTCCCGTTTAGCGAGTTGTTAAGAGGAACACGAAGAGGTGATTGACTTCCAAAATGTCGTGTGGGAGATGTTAGACGCCTAACATTAGGCGTGGCCAATTTGGTGGTCGTGATCTTCAAAGGAAGAGGAGAATGGATCTGCGACATTCCCAGATAATCCATACTCCTGGTCAAGGATTGAGCCAATAACATGGTGGAGTCGCGTACTGACTTCTTGTTCGGAAATGTGATCGGGGACTTGGATATTAAGAATGAGTTGCACATTTTTCATTGGCAACTATTGACTCCTTCCTATTTCTTCGGTTCATTAAGTGGTTTATTCTCGTATACTCTGAAGGGCACCTCTAAAAACCGTCCTTTTCCGTGATGGCGGCGTCAGCCGCGTGCTCAAATCCTCATGTATTCGCCCATACACTCCGGTTTTCCGCGCGCGGCTTCCTTGCCCTCACCAAAATGCCTGGTTTTTAGAGGTGCCCTATATCTTTGAACGACAGCCAAACGATTTTTCGGCAATACGAAAACCCTACATTCAATACTTGATCTCAAAGCGGCTTTCGTGACTTCCTGGTTCCATCCAATCGATGGCAACATGTTCAACACTCGACCACATTGGGCCACGATTGAGATCTCGCAGATAGGTATCTACGGCTTCCCGGTCCCCTTGGACTTCCGATTCAACACGACCATCCACCACATTCCGCACCCACCCAGTCAGCCCATGGTGTTCGGCCTGCCGACACACAAATGCCCGATACCCAACCCCCTGAACGACACCACTGACGAACACATGCGCTCGAACAATTTCGTGTGAATCCGTCATGGAATCGCCAACGGCATCCGATCACATGAGGGGCACATTTCTACGACGCCTTCTTCCATAACCACGTGCTGAGGACTTTGGCCGTCTCGCCTCCATCACGAATGCAGTCAGGAATACCGAGGCCTTCATATGCCGCACCGGTCACATACAGCCCCTCATGGGCAGTGAGACGTTGCCGGATGGCCTTCACTCGATCGCGATGCCCGATGACGTATTGCGGCATCGCCTGCGCCCATCGAAACACATGCGCGGAGAGCGGTGTAGCCTCAATTCCCACCATATCTTGTAATTCGCCCAAGATCAATGCCACCAGTCGGTCATCATCCAGGTCTAGAATTGCTTCACGCCCCCGTCCACCGATGTAACAGCGAATCAGGCTTTCGTCGGGATTCGCTCGCCCCGCCCACTTTAATGAAGACCACGTCGCCGCGATCAACTTTCGATTTTCCACGCGTGGCACGACAAACCCAAACCCGTTCAGATGCGACTGCACATGTGTTTTAGAAAATGCAATCGAAACAGTAGCGGTGGAGGCATAAGATATTTGCGCCAGGAGACCGGCAATCTCAGGTTGAAATGCCTCAAGCAGTCGAGATGAGACAAAGGCTGGAGTGGCAAGCACAACGCCGTCTGCCTCGAGCAAGTCCCCATCAGCTACCTGAATCTTCCACCTGCCAATCCCCTCAGAACCCTCAACACGATTCACATGTTCGACCGTGATGCCGGATGATAAGGTCACACCTTCATTTCTTAACACCTCCAGTAAGCGAGCCACAAGATCACCCAAGCCACCTTGTAGAGTCACAAATAACGAACGCGGCGAGGAACTTTTTGTAGAGGAAGCCTGCCTGGCTTTTTGTTGAGCCAACGCGCCTTTGATCAATCCGCCATGCCTCACTTCCAAATCGACAAATTGCGGAAAGGTGGCGGAGACACTTAACTCCGAAGCATCGCCAGCATAAATTCCAGCCACCAGGGGTTCAATCAGGCGATCAAAGGCTTCCTGTCCAAATCGACGACTAAAAAAACTCGCCAACGATTCCTCTGGCCCCCCGGCTTGGCGCGCCGGGATAAACCAATCCCCTGCCATTCGCACAATCCCTGCCCAAGACACCAGACCACTTTTAAACAACGGCCCCATCTTGGTGGGCACCATGGAAACCAACCCTTGAGGAAATTCTCGAAGCCGTCCGCGAGAATAGGCAAAGGTTTTACTCTGGCCTTGATTCGTGTTGATGAGTTGCGAACTCAAACCCAATTTTTCACACAACCCCAACGCCCAGGGTTTGGTCGATAAAAAGGAATCCGGGCCGCCTTCGACAATCAAGCCCTCGACTCGAGTCGTGGAAATTTTCCCGCCCCAGTTCGGTTGAGCCTCAAGCACCGTACATTGGACTGGCTCACCGAAAGCCTTAGCCTCTTCCACAAGCGCAAACGCCGTCGAAAGTCCCGCAATCCCTCCACCCACGATCACCACTCGTTTCGGCATTGAAGCAGATAGGGACATAGTTGACGAACACCTTGATAAATATTTGCAGAGGSSMTRWYYYSCKYYTMCRAARKKRGRMSYTYRTSAGKTKMCMSCKTRGCMAKMTRSGKGKRWYRRMAARTTCAAANRWWTYTWMAAATNGGYWMMMAYTTCCCMACRSYCTCCWSTGRYMGMAKGSAAGGGGGYTGTTCAAAAAGRCCGTCCAGCAAGGCCGCAGGSCMKTTGGCGCGCGGAGCGTACNSWYAGYACGTGAGCACGMCAACGGKCCGAGAACGCCGCTGGCGGACTTTTTCAACAACCCCCATATTTGTGGACGGAGGCAATGGCCGCATCCACATGTTCGACCGGTGTTTGAGGGAGGATRCCATGCCCAAGATTGAAAATATGGCCTGGCCGTTGACCGGCCCGATCAAGAATATCTTTGACTCTCCGGTCAATTTCCTCAACCGGCGCATACAGAACCACCGGATCGAGATTTCCTTGGACCGCCACGTCRTACCCAAGGCGCGCCCACGCCTCATCCAGTTCAACGTGCCAGTCGAGCCCCACCACGTCACTCCCCGCTTGTTTCATCAGGGGGAGAAGCGTCGAMGTTCCGGTCCCGAAATAAATAATGGGCACATYCTCGGRTCGCAATCGATCAATAATGCGTGTGACATGGGGCAGCGCGTATTCTTCATAGTCGCCCGGAGCGAGACAGCCGATCCAACTATCAAACAATTGAATGGCTTGCGCCCCCGCACGAATTTGAACCAGCAGATAGTTYGTCACCACGTCGGCAAACTTCTCCAACAGMGCRTGCCACTGTKTGGGYTGCGAAAACATGAAYCGCTTYGTSGTRACRTATGAGCGGGAACTGCCKCCTTCRATYGCGTAACTCGCAAGAGTAAATGGRCCACCCGCAAACCCAATSAGCGGCACTCGGCCCCCTAATTGTTGAAGCGTCAAGGTGATGGCTTGATGGGAAAATCCAAAGGCWTCGCCATCAACGACCTKKARCCGAGCCACGTCTTCCGGGCTTCGCACGGGATTSGCAATGACTGGGCCTTTGTCCTCYACAAAAGACAMATTCAAGCCCATRGGTTCRAGGGGCAATAARATATCCGCAAAGATAATCGCGGCATCCAGGGAAAATCGTTCTATGGGYTGAAGGGTGACTTCGGCGGCTAATTCCGGAGTCTTACACACATCCAAAATACTGTGCTTYTTGCGAATGGCTWGATATTCAGCCATATACCGYCCGGCCTGTCGCATAAACCAGACTGGCGTTCGGTCAACAGGYTGTCKTYTGCAGGCACGAAGGAAACGATCRTTGRTYAACGTGGGCRGCATGGTCAGAMAKGTCCTYTWTKWYRWMAMAAMRWAASTYRSRTRTTTMSGMYKNNGGCTAAARMCWKWMKKSYWYMRCKSMKWWYRSYTSMSKTWTKGKAKSSTCAAGCTGAGAGGCAAATTGCTCTCGAAGGGCYTGACTGACTTCATCAAATTCTTGMGCCTTTYCMTSWTCYASGATCCACGCATCGCCCTCGGCYAATTCRATRCGATAATGGTCTTGAKCTAARGAAAACCATTCMARATAGGGATGYGGRTCYAAGAGTGGGTGAGGATCAAAGGAAATCAGGCTGACGGTCCCGAGTTGAGGAATCGCAAAGTCRCCYAACCGATGGGCAGCCACGGCATCATCRGAAAATTGTGAATTGTGAAGCGATATCACCYGCCCGGCGATATCCGGCTTAAARTCTCCCTKTAAACACACATCMACMGAACCAATAGCSGCAAAGGTCAGGCGRCCAACGACCAGMCCAGRGGTCCGRTTGTCTAARTACCCTTCCTTGAACCAWCGTGATCCACCAAACTTTTCAGCCACGAGCCGWTCCYCTCGTGAARAAGACAATYCCTAGCTTCGGCATGTCCTCTYTCATYAKGAYGCTRGGAGCCTGTCCAAGATTAGCGATCGTCACGAGGGGGNTGCTGGTTTNAGTCAGATGTTTCSATCGTTTGAGGCGAATAGTTGGGCTATTCAACGAAAAGGATCRGAAGAYCTGGCCAAATCCAGTGYACCCGCAGKAGATTCGTCTAATCTTGGACGGGSTCCTAGGGTRATGGGAGAACCAACCCAGGGCMARAAMGTGACGTGYGTGTCAGGGCTTACACATAGGACATYTGATCTGTCGAGCTGCACCGGTCTGTTCAAGGGCATCTAAGGCCGTGTCTTTGTCAGGATACTCATTCCAGACTTCGTCCCAAAAATCTGGATTTCCCGGGCGGGCGGGGACTTGTAAGCACCGTTCTCGATGAAGCACCGCCTGGTCAAGGGAGTGCCGAATATTAATCCATAGAACCATAACCGTTTTACCGCTCCTTCCGGACGCATAACCAATGGGGCAACATTAGGGCACCTCTAAAAACCGTYCTTTTCCGTGATGGCGGCGTCAGCCGCGTGCTCAMATCCTCATGTATTCGCCCATACACTCCGGTTTTCCGCGCGCGGCTTCCTTGCCCTCACAAAAAATGCCTGGTTTTTAGAGGTGCCCATTAATCTYCCAGCAGCTGCCACTCATCCTTCTCAATTTTGATCTTCTGGCCAGTTTGGATCTTTTTTACGTCTTCTCGATCAAACAATTTCATGTACCGTTCGATGCGAGTCTCGTCATCAATGCGGTCTTCTTGTTCCATTCCATTCGCCAACTTATACCGCCGAATCAGGATCGACATACACTTCCTCCACCAGGTTAGAGATTTGTCAAAAACCGGCAATTTTATGAGTCTAAAGAAGCCGCCTTTTGGCCGTCAAGGTGAGGGCAGACCCCACCACCCCATGACCATTTTTGGTTAAAATGTTGGCAAGCAGTAAATCCATTCGGCTATAATAGGGTGAAAATCATGCCCATCCCACAAAGGAGTGAAACTCGTCATGCCAGTGTATGAATATCAATGCCAATCCTGTGAACACAAATTCGAACTCATGCAATCAGTCAATACCAGGCCGGAAGACACCAGCTGCCCTCGCTGCAACGAGACCAAGGCCAATCGGCTGATGTCGTCCTTTGCGTCTCAGATCAAGGGCGAACACAAGACAGGCTTTAGAGAAATGAAGGCCTATGATATGTACAACGATCGCATGGATCGATTTAGTAAGCTTCCCCCGCTCATGGGCGGAGCCCGGGCCATGCCTACCGAAGCAAATATGGGCCCTCCGTCTGATTCCGGACCTGGAGAAAGTTAAGGCGCTCATTCAACCCTCACGCCAATATCCGATCTACCTCTTGAACCCAGTACATGAGACGGGAATTGATTGACAAAGGGCAACGTGGCCCATTTTCCTTCAGGAAAATTTTTTGTACAATAACTTTATGAGCCACCCTATCTTTCAACAACAGACGTCAAAAAGAAACCTGCCCAGGATCCTCTTCGCACTTTTGGTCATACCCTGTACGCTTCTTTTGGGAGCCTCATTCGCGCTCGCCGCTGAAGCCAGCTCTGACGCGCAAGCTGCCCATTCTCAAGAACAGGAACTCACGGGCAAATGTTTGATCATAGGAAATGGACCGGAACGGTACGCCATCGAAGCCCTGGCAAAAAACTTTGAAGAGCTTCATCCAAAAACCTCCCTCGATTTCTTTTGGCATCAAAACGCCAGGCCCGTCGAGGAAGTAAAACTTGGAGACGCGGACATTGCCATCACCGGAACAGTGGAAGAAGATCTTCCTTCGACCATCGTCGCGTGGGACGGGATCGCAGTTGTCACGAACTTTGCCAATCCCATCGAAGAGATTACGACTGAGCAACTCAAGGAAATTTTTGAAGGCACACTGAAATACTGGTCGCAAGTCTATGAAGAAGGCCCGGAGACACGGATTCGAATTATTCAACGGACCTGGAATCAAAATATTCGTCAAAGCTTCGAGCAACACCTCAATATTGAAAACCACAAGACACTGCCTGCCAAGATTGTAGAAAAAGAGGAACACATCTTCAAAGCCCTGAATGGCAATATCTATTCAATCTCCTATGTCTCCATGGGGCCTGCCCTCAAAGCGCGAAAAGATGGCTATGGCGTCACGCTGCTCTTTATCGATGGCATTGAGCCCGAATACCAGACCGTCCTCGATGCGACCTACCCTCTTCGACGCCCCGTTGTTTTTGTCATGGGGAACACACCCAATCCCGTGGCCAGCGCCTTTCTGGAATATGTGCTCTCCCCTGCCGGTCAACGCGCCATCAAAACCGGCGCCAGTGGCCTTTTTCATGACCGAACCAATTCTGTGGTTCAATATTACCCCCTTAAGGGGCAATAAGATCTTCGGGCTTACCCCCTTTCCCTCTTGACATCTGCCCAACCCGCCATGCTACATACGCCAGCAATCCACAGATTTAGCTCCCTCCTTGCCCCTGGAACAGCCTTCCACGTGAGCCTATACAAGGGCGCTGATAATTACTGATCACCTGTAGGATCGTTCATGTTTAAGAAAATCCTGGTGGCCAATCGCGGTGAAATTGCTATGCGGATCATCCGCGCATGTCGCGAGCTCAAGATTGCGACCGTCGCAATCTACGCAGAATGCGATGCCACCGCCATTTTCGTTAAAAAGGCCAATGAGGCCTATCTGGTCGGTCCCGGCCCCGTGCAAGGATTTTTAGATGCCAAACAGATTGTCAACCTCGCCAAACGAGTAGGCGCCGATGCCATTCATCCGGGATATGGATTCCTCTCGGAAAATGCGGAATTTGCTCAGCTCTGCCAAGAAGCCAGCATCACGTTTATTGGCCCCTCGCCACATTCCCTTGCACTCTTGGGGGATAAAGTCAAAGCCCGGGAACTCGCCAAACAAGTCGGCGTTCCCGTGGTCCCTGGAACCGATGGCCCGGTTGAGTATGAAGAGGGACTCAAGTTTTGCCAGTCCAGCGGCTATCCCGTCATGGTCAAAGCCAGCGCCGGGGGCGGTGGTCGAGGACTCCGCGTCGTCCGTTCAGACGATGAATTACAAGAAGCCATGGAGTCAGGTGCTCGCGAGGCATATGCCGCCTTTGGCAACGCCGAGCTGTTCATTGAAAAATATGTGGAACGCCCACACCATATCGAGTTTCAATTGCTGGCGGATAAGTACGGATACGTCGTCCATTTGGGAGAACGCGATTGCTCAATCCAGCGCCGCCATCAAAAGATCATCGAGATTGCGCCCTCCTTAATCCTGACCCCACGGCTTCGAGCCCAAATGGGTGAAGCGGCCATTTCACTTGTTCGCGCGGCGGAATTCCATAACGCCGGCACCATCGAATTCCTGTTGGATCAGGATGGCCGATACTACTTTCTTGAAATGAACCCGCGCATCCAAGTCGAGCACACGGTCACGGAACAAATCACCACCGTCGATATCGTACAATCCCAAATATGGATCGCCGCGGGTCGTCCACTCGTCTTTAGCCAACATGAAATCAGCTTGCAAGGCTATGCCATTCAATGTCGAATCAATGCCGAAGATCCGCAAAATGGATTTCGCCCCTCATCCGGAAAAATCACGGCCTATTTGTCCCCGGGAGGAATCGGCGTGCGTATTGACGGGGTGGTCTATAAGGACTATACCGTTCCGCCCTACTACGATGCGCTCTTAACCAAAATGACGGTCCAGGGACGAACCTGGGATGAAACCGTCCGCCGGACCCATCGATCCTTGGAAGAATTTGTGTTGCGCGGTGTCAAAACCACGATTCCATTTATGATGCGCATTATGGAAGAACCAGATTTTCGGGCTGGACGCTTTGATACCTCCTATTTGGAAACGCACCCGGAAGTATTCGAGTACGAACATACCCTGGAACCCGAAGATATGGTCGTCGCGATGTCAGCCGCGATCGCGGCCTATGAGGGACTATAAGGCCCCCTCAACAACCCCAATACTCTTTCAAACCCAAAGGTACTTTATGGCACTGAAACCAAAGCCAACGGCTAAGAGCAAACCACCCTCGAAGCCTGCTGTGAAAAAGAAAACTCCTCAGA
>LXTH01000171.1 GCA_001643555.1 Nitrospirae bacterium SPGG5
ACCTATGGCCACTTGGCCAAGATGTTGGTGAAATATGGCAAAAAGGTTAAACGTGGTGATGTCATTGGGTCGGTGGGTAGTTCAGGTAAATTCTCTACCGGTCCTCACCTTCACTACCAGGTCGCCATTAACGATAAGGTTGTGAATCCTGTCCAATATATTTTGGATTAATAAKTTGCTTTCCTTKKTCCTTCTGAAAATCAATTCCTTCCANCAAAGTCATTTTCCCATCGTTTCATCCGTCCTCGAGYCTATATCATACRAGRTTGYGAAGGGGGTAGGCCCAAAGCCCTAGGTGYGATGYAGAATGGTAGGCCTTCTTTTTGGAGTGCTGGGTCTTCTTTTTGGTTGCCTTCTTTGTCCTTYSGCCTTAGGATTAYAAGACRYTGATGTCGRGTATTYTCAGGATCARTKGRGRRNATRGAAATKTMTCAAGATTGACATTATTTTCAATGCTTTGYTASKGTAATRSSTCTATNATTCTTYTCAGTTTRMGKKAAGGCATTTTTCCTRCGARARRWWWAGAAGARARCGARWAWTACRWTTGTYTAAACTTTTAGCTAAACCATACAAAAGGGAGGRTCKACGATGAGCCTCGATTATGTGAAATTYACACCWGGCTTTGGMAAATTYATGCCAAARGAATATCGKGATATGGTGRAYCATGGTCCATTTGGGAAGAAAACTACTGTWTCCCARGTTGGATCGTTTAAAGAAATYATGGAAGAACATCCCATGTGTGCGGGTTGTGCCATGACGTTATTTATTCGGYTRGCCGTGATCGCMTTTCCGAACCCTGAGGATACCATYACRGTGGGAACRGCCGGATGTGGTCGGTTGGCCATYTCTCAGGCAGCCATTCAATTTGTGTATGGWAATTATGGAGATCAGAATGGKGTGGCCAGTGGCYTAWCYCGTGGCCTTMRKCTYCGATTCGGTGATAAACCCAAAGATGTGGTTGTGATGGCGGGTGACGGTGGTATGGCTGATATCGGGTTTGCGCAAACGCTGCACTCGTGGTTTAGAAAAGAAAAGTTCACGACGATCATGTTGGACAACGAGGTGTATGGAAATACGGGTGGTCAGGAAAGCGGTATGACCAATAAAGGCCAAGTCTTAAAGATGGCCCCTGTTGGGAAAAAATTTGAAAAGATGGATATGCTGGGAATGGCAAAGGTGGCAGGGTGTGCGTATGTGGCCACTGTGGTTCCTAATAATCCACGACGGGTGGAAAGTGTGATAAAGAAGGCTGTATTAATCGCTCGTGAGGTTGGCCCTACCTATATTCAGGCCTATACCTCCTGTAATATCGAATATGCGATTCCAACGGAAAAGGTGTTGGAAGACTGTAATGTGGTCGAGAAAGATCGATATAAATTTGAGGAATATATGACGGATGATGCCAAGGAATGTCTGTCGCAATTGTATGGATACAAAGAATATTTGCCAAAACCGGCGAAGGCAGTAGAACAAAAGTAACGCTGGTTTAAGCACGTCAGACTTTTTGAAGGCATATGCAAGGATAAGAGGAGGGTTGGGATATGGCGATTCGTTTTAACATCCGCATGGCTGGTGTCGGTGGGCAAGGCGTGGTGACGGGTTCGCATATTTTTAGCACCGCGGTCATTAACGCGGGCGGAGAGAGCACGATTGTCCCATTCTATGGATCTGAAAAGCGAATGGCGCCAGTGGAAAGTTACGTGAGAGTGTCTGATGAGCCAATTTATGAAATTGGCGAAATCACCTTTCCTCACATTATCATGATTTTTCATCCTCAGGTCATTACCCATGGCAAAAGCTATACCAATCCATTCTATTTTGGACTGAAGCAAGATGGAGTGGCATTGATCAATCATGAGAGGACGATGAAGTTGGAGCCCGATCAGGAGCGAGAACTCAAAGAACTCAATGCCCAATTGTACTATTTGCCAGCAACAAAACTGTCCCTTGAGGTGGCTGGAATTGACCTTGCCACGAATATGGCGATGGTCGGGGCTATTGGTGCCATTACGGGTTTGACAAACATGGAGGCGTTGGCCCAAGCGGTGAAAGATCGTTTTCTTGGTAAAGGCTTTGTGGTCTCAGGAGGAACGGCGGCGTTAGATAGTGTTGTGGAAAGAAAGTTTAAGAAAAAGGCGGAGTTAATTGATAAAAATCTTGCCGTGGTAAGAGCGGCCTGGGAATATGCAGTCGATAAGGGCTGGGCGAAGGAGAGTAAAGAGGCTGCTTCGGTTGCAACGGCATAGCGTAAAACAAGAGAGGATATTATGTATTTAGTTGCGCATATTGATGTAGATATTTGTGCTGCCACGAGTTGTAGGTTATGTACGCAATTTTGTCCCGAGGCCAATACGATTCTCTACAATACCGAGGCGGGAAAAGATAGAGGTCTGAAGTATGGATCAGCCTATGTGGCGGTGGATCGTTGTAAGGGCTGCGCTCAATGTGTCTGGGTGTGTGACAATATGGCCAAACATAATGCCATCAAAATGGAAATGATTGACCAGATTGGTGACCAAGCGTTGACGGAAAATTTGACGTATTCTGAAAAGAACTGTACTGCCGTGTTAGCCAGTCCGGTTCGCGGGTAGGTTGTGACGTCAATAAACCATTCTTTTCCGACCTAATGATTGGAGCAAACACGTGGGAGCAACGGAGTTAGAAAGAATTGTTGAGCCAGGCCCAGCTGGGTTTCATCCTCCATCAGCCGCTGAATTGGGTGTTCTCCCTCCAAAATCAGACTATGGTCTGACTTTTGGTAATGAGGTTCCAGAAGTTAAAGCCCTGGAAGAAATGGCAAAAGCCATGTTCACCAGAAAAAACGCCACCATTTTTCCTGGTCCACTCGTTTTATGGAATTGGAATGATCATGCAGCGGATAAAGCGAAAGCCGTTCTCGAGCTTGCGGCACAAATTCCAGATGTTTTAATGATTCCAATGCCTGACTATCGGCCCAAATATCCGAAAATCGAGCCAGAGGAAATGATTAATCCGAATCACCCGAATCTCACGATTTGGGGAAATAAAATTGAAGTCTGTATTTTCATTGGCGTGCACTGTCATTATGCCAATCTGACGTTGAAAATGATTCGTGCTGGTACGAATTGCTGGACATCGGCGATTTGTGCTGAACAAGGTCATGAAGATGCGATGTTTACTATCAGAGATTCCGATGCGACAAAAATTCGGATGGCCGCCCAAGTGTTTAAGCGAGTGCGTGAAGAAATGGGCCTCACGTTACCGGAGAACGGCGAAAATGTTCGATTTACGGGATTCCAGTCCTTAGTGCATGGCGGGATAACCCATACGAATCCACTAGATATTCAACTCGGGGGTGAAGGAACCGCGAGTGCCGGCGCATTCGGCCATAAAGCGGAAAACATGCAGCGAGAGGGTTAAAGAAGAATTTTTGATCATTGTCGTCCTTTCTTTCAGAAAGGATTGTACCCACCCATAAAGGGGTTAAGCCATGAGTGATGCATTAGAGAGTGAAGTGAAAACCAATCCACAAGGCGACCCAATTACGAGCGTTGCACCAGCTCCCTCCTCAGCTCCTGCCACGCAAGGGGGGAGAAAAGATCCTCATGCCGCTGCGAAAAAGCAAAAAATAGTCACACCAGAATATATGTTTTTGGAAGCTCCTCGGGAAAGAGAGTTTATCACTGGCAGTGAGTGTGCGAAAGAAGCAGTTCGTCGGTCCAACGTTGATATGTCGATCGCCTACCCGATTACACCACAAAGTGAAACCCTGCAGCTTATTGGGGTGTTATATGGAGAAGGGTATGTGAAAGAATTTTATCGTGGTGAAGAAGAATATGGTGTGATGTCCGCGATGGCTGGGGGGTCTCGTGCTGGGGTTCGTTGTTTTACCGCCACAGCAGGTCCCGGAACGCTCCGAGGGTTGGAGCCTATAGCTTCTTGGCCAGGACATCGATTGCCTATCGTGGCGATGTTTACCTGTCGTGTGGTGAATGCTCCATTAGCCATTCAACCGGACAATATTGAAATTGCCTACCTGTTGAATTGCGGGATGATCATATGGCATGCAGAGAATCAACAGGATCTGTTTGATTACATCATGATGGCCTTTATCGTTAGCGAAAAGAATGATGTGACCCTCCCTGTGGGTGTCTGCTGTGATGGATTTTTCGTGACCCATGCACGGGGATACTGTTCGATGCAGGATAAGGGAATCAAATTACCTGGTCGTGAGGCCTGGCGAGGGGCAGTGCCAGTCTTGGATGCTGAAAATCCTCCAGCGCGACTGTCGCGTGATGCGCCAGTTCAAAAGTCCAACTTCATGGCCTATAACATCCATGCTGTGTGGCAGCAGGAAGTGTGGGCAGCAGTTGAACGGTCGCGCAAATACATTGAACAGTATATGGGCGGACTTATTGAAGCGCAAAACGTCGAAGGGGCTGAAGTGCTTCTCATTGCTTCCGGCAGTATGGCGGGCCAATGTCGTGAAGCCATTCGTCTGTGTAACGATAAGGGGATTCAAGCTGGTCTCATTAAAATCAGATCGTTGAGACCATTTCCCAAGAAAGAACTCCGCAAATTGTGTACTGGCGCCAAACTGATTGTGATACCAGAATTTAATTATGTCGGTTGGTTGGCCAAGGAGGTGGCCACTGCCATTTATGGGTATTCCAAAGCTAAAATCGTCGCAGGTCCCCATGTGTATGGTGGGATGTCTATGCCAGTGGAAATGATATTTGATGAGATCGAATGTGGGCTCACTGGGAAAAGATCAGCCACAGTTCCCTCCTCAGCCATTTTGGGAACCGAAGTTGATCCTGCAGAGGTGGCCCATTTTATGCAAAATATTTAGGCCATTAGCCTGCCAATCGGAGTTGAGTTTGAATATGTGAAGAGCCCGCCTCAAGGTGATTGAGGCGGGCTCTTTTTCTTTATGGATAGATGATGACTTTACGCTCGCAACGCGCTAAGGTCTGTGTGATGTTTTTCCGATCTTCATACCATGCAAAGGGAAGAAGCGGCTTTGGCCTTTCCACTTAATTTTGCAGGAAAAATGACTCTGTCTACACCAATATGACAATCTTAGTGGCCAATGATGATGGCATTGATTCACCTGGAATTCGCGCCCTTGCCAAAGCMTTGGCAYCYCTTGGGGAYGTRTGGGTTGTYGCTCCTGAACGYGCRCAAAATGCGATGGGRCGGGCCATCACCCTACAYAAACCGCTGAGACTCAACCAAGTGGGTCGGCAAATGTTTTCCGTGAACGGGACCCCTTCYGATTGCATTACGYTGGCCGTCGGGMAATTATTGAAAGGACAGCATCTGGATCTTGTGGTCTCAGGGATCAATAAGGGGCTTAATCTGGGTGATGATGTCACGAATTCAGGAACCGTGGCCGCTGCGTTAGAGGGAGCCATTCGTGGCATTCCATCGATCGCGGTGTCGATGGATGGGCAGCAGCGTTTTCGATTTACCCTTGGAGCCAAGATCGCCCTCGAAATTGCGAACATGGTGTTGCAGCAGGGGCTTCCAGCAGACACATTTTTGAATGTGAACGTGCCGGATCTTCAGCCCAACCGTCTTCAGGGGATGAAATTTACTTCGTTGAGTCGGCGCCGATATGACAATCCGGTGGTTGAAAAAACCGATCCACGTGGGGGGAAGTACTACTGGATTGCTGGTGAACAGGTGACATGGAATCGAAAGAAACATTCGGATGTGGATGCTATTTCACAAGGTTTTGTGTCGTTGACCCCGCTCCATTTTGACATGACGCACTATCGGGCGCTGACCAAACTGCACGCGTGGGAACACACGTTAAATACATGCGTACGTTCCATTCAACAGCCTTCGTAAAGAACCTTTCCCTATGATTCATGAACTCTATGAGTGGATGTTGTCCTGGTCGGAATCGCCCTACGCGATTCCTGCCTTATTTATCCTGTCTTTCGCGGAATCTTCCTTTTTCCCTTTGCCTCCAGATGTCTTATTGATGGCTTTGACCTTGGGCAATCCTTCATGGGGAATGTACTACGCCGCAATTACCACGGCAGGATCCGTGTTGGGGGGAATGTTTGGCTATGCGATTGGCTGGTGGGGAGGCCGGCCTCTGCTCCTGCGGTTTATGGGAAAAGAACGTGTCGCAATGATTCACCAAACCTTTGAAAAATATGAGGGATGGGCGATTTTAATTGCAGGGTTGACGCCAATTCCGTATAAATTGTTTACCATTGGAGCGGGGGCCTTTTTTGTAAACTTTAAGGTCTTCGTGATTGCATCACTCATCAGCCGAGGGGCTCGTTTCTTTCTCGTGGCTGGCACGCTCCAACTCTTTGGCCCGTGGATGAAGGACGTGATCGAAAATTATTTTAACCTCATTACGATTCTGTTCGTGGCCTTGATTGCGATTGGCTTTTGGATCGTCAAACTTTACGCCAAAAAAGCCGCCAAGACATCCTCGTCTCCAAGCGGGGAAGCCAACACCCCGTGAAAATATTCAATACCCTCACGAATCAAAGAGAAGAATTCGTTCCACTCATTCCTCACGAGGTCAGCATGTATGTCTGTGGGGTGACGGTGTACGATGAATGTCATCTCGGCCATGCCCGAAGTGCCATTGTGTTTGACGTCATTAGACGATACCTCGGTTACCGGGGGTATCAGGTGAACTACGTCAAAAACTTTACCGATGTGGACGACAAAATTCTCAATCGTGCGGCGGAGGAATCCATCCCCTGGAAGCAGGTGACCGAAAAATACGTGCGTACGTATTATCGCGATATGCATCGATTAGGAGTCACCAATCCGGATATCGAGCCTCGGGCCACAGATCACATGACAGACATTATCAAGATGATCAAGGCTTTGGTGGAGAAGGGGCATGCCTATCAAGTTGATCACGATGTGTTTTACGAGGTCTCAACTTTTGTGTCGTATGGCCAGTTGGGAAAAAGAAAGCTGGAGGATATGCAGGCCGGTGCTCGTGTTGAAATCGATACGCGCAAACGGGACCCAATGGACTTCGCGTTATGGAAGGGCGCCAAGCCAGGGGAACCGGTTTGGGACAGTCCGTGGGGACCTGGGCGTCCAGGGTGGCATATTGAATGTTCGGCCATGTCCGTTCATCATCTTGGGGGAGTATTCGATATTCATGGAGGTGGCAAAGATCTGATTTTTCCTCACCATGAAAACGAAATTGCACAGTCGTGTGCCGCCACAGGTCAAGAGTTTTCCAGGTTTTGGGTGCACAATGGATTTGTGACGATCGATGAAGAGAAAATGTCGAAATCGTTGGGGAACTTTTTCACGGTCCGAGAAATTTTCGACAAATCGAATTGTCCGGACACCGTGACCGCTGAAACCCTACGATATTTTCTTTTGATGACACATTATCGAAGCGATGTGAATTTCTCCAATCAGGCCGTGTCGGAAGCCAAGTCGGCGTTGGATAATTTGTATGGATTGTTTCAACGGTTACAGGAAGCGTCTTCACACGAATCTCATGAAGAAACCACGATTCAGCCACGGCTCGATCAGTTTGCCCAGGCATTTGAAGAGGCGATGGATGATGACTTCAATACCCCCAAAGCATTCGCCGAGTTTCAGCAATTGCGGACGGAGATCAATCAGATGCTTCCCGCAGGCCTGTCTGATTCATCTCGAAAACAGATTCGGGAAGCCTTTCAGCGTTGCGGTGATCCCTTAGGACTTTTTCAGCTACCTGACCATGAATGGGTGTCCCGTCCTTTGGAGTTTAGCGGTGCGTCTGGAACCATGCAGGATGAACAGAAGGAATTGACGGATGAGTGGATACAAGAGCAGATTCACCAAAGGGCCCAAGCGCGACTCGGGAAAGACTTTGCAGCCGCAGACCAAATCCGGCAAGACCTGGCGGCCCAAGGAATTATCCTCGAAGACCGTCCAGACGGAACCACGCGATGGAAGCGGTGATCCTGGAGAACGGATCTGTGGCATCCATGCGGTGACAGAAGCGCTTCGGGCGAAGACCCGAAGTTTTGTGAAGATTTTGCTTACGCATCGAGATCGTCAGTTCTCCAAAATCATTCAATTGGCCAAGTCTCAAGGGGTTCCTCTTGCGATTGAACAACGGCAGTATCTCGATCGAATTGTCTCCCGTGGTGAGAATCATCAAGGCGTCGTGGGGTTGGTGGCTGCAAAATCTTACGATACCGAAGAAAATATCCTTTCTCGGGTGTCGAGACTGCAAGAAGCCCCACTGCTCCTGGCGTTGGACGGAGTCGAGGATCCTCAAAATCTGGGCGCGATCATTCGAACTGCGGAGGCCGCGGGTGTCCATGGGATATTTATTCCGGACCGGCGTTCGGTTGGTTTGACGTCCACTGTCGCTCGCACATCGGCTGGTGCTCTGGAGCATATGTCCGTGGCCCGATGTTCGAACATTGGGAAACTTATCGAGCGATTACAGGCTGATGGTATTTCGGCTGTGGCCTTCCATCCAGGTGCTGACCAATCTTATGATAAAGTGGAGATGAATGGCCCTATTCTGCTAGTATTTGGCGGTGAGGGAAAAGGCGTTCGGCCGGGAGTGCTTCAGAAATGTGAGAATCACGCGAAGATTCCTATGCATGGCCAGGTTGAGTCGCTCAATGTGTCGGCAAGTGTCGCAGTCGTCGTGTTTGAGGCGGTGCGGCAGCGTAGGAAGGAAGGGAAAGCAGACCTTATCGAACGTGAATGAGGCCTTCTTGAATGGCCGCATTGAGGAGTTGGGCGGCATTCGATACCCGTACTTTTTTCATCATATTAGCCCGATGGGCCTCAACGGTTTTTACGCTGATTTTCAGACTCAGAGCAATCTCTTTATTCTTCAGTCCTGACCAAATCAATTGCAGAATTTCCTGCTCACGCTCTGTTAAGGCTTCAGGGCGTTTCTTTCGATTAAAGGGAAGGACGTCTCGCTTTTTTGTTTTGGCTTGCGTAGTCATGGATCACCGCACTTTTCCTCAAGATGAATTATGTAGGTAATACTAGCAATATATTTGTTTGAAAGTAAAGACTATTAAGTACGTAATTCAGCTCATATGATCGGATTTTCTGTCCATCACAAGATGCAGATATGATAGATTCCTGGTGGCTCTATTTGTGGGTATTTCCCGTCGGTTTGGTGGTGGGGAGTTTCCTCAATGTGTGCGTSYWKCGRGTGCCTGCCGGTCARTCTGTCATCTCRCCRCGGTCCCAATGTCCTGSCTGYCAWACRCCCATTGCCTGGTTCGATAATATCCCTMTCCTGAGTTACMTSTGGCTCRGTCGYCGSTGCCGWCATTGCCAGACCTCMATTTCCMTTCGTTATCCCSTCATCGAACTGATGAATGGCCTGGGATATGTYGGCGTKGYSGCCACATTTGGRTRKACGCTGGCTGCGGGRGTGTATGCCYTMTTTTTYTCAGCRCTYCTCGTCGTRGCCTGGATTGATKTGGAYCATCTCATTATYCCCGATGTGATCTCTCTYCCTGGCATCGTCATTGGTTTRCTYGCTGCRGCAACRGTGYTTCCCMTTGGGWTKGTMMACGCCAYCATCGGGGTTCTWYTGGGTGGAGGGATTCTCTGGATGCTCGCCATTCTGAGTCCCTATCTRTTCGGGAAAGAAGGCKTAGGSGGTGGGGATATTAAATTRTTRGCSATGATTGGAGCCTTTTTGGGYTGGCARCCGGTGTTGTTGACRCTCATGATKGCCTCGGTATTTGGGGCAGTTGTGGGAATCGGACTGSTTGTGTTCAARGTGATGGAACGAGGGCAATACATTCCCTTTGGGCCGTTTCTCGTGTTTGGAGCGCTGGTGGCGTTGTTCTTTCATGCCGACCTGGTGCAGTGGTATATCAAGACCATGTGGTAGAAACATCTGCCAGCGAAATTGATCATGAACATGCTTCCCCGTCGCGCTCATTTTCCAAACCCGCAAGGTTTTTCACTCACCGAGTTGTTGATCGTTCTCGGTATTCTCGGAGTGGTGAGCCTTATCGGTGGGTCATGGCTTTCCACGCAAATCCCTTACTATCAACTCAATGGTGCGGTTCGACAGGTTCGGGCCGATCTTCTAGCCGCCAGAATGCAAGCCGTGAGTCAGGGCAATGAATTCCGTGTATTCTTCCAGGATGAGCACCATTACGACATCTTGGATGATGACAATAATAACGGGAAAGCGGATCCAGGCGAGATGGTTGAAAATCGATCGATTCAAGAGGACTATGCTGGCGTGACGGTTCGCTCCAATCGAAATCCAATTTTTCATCCCAGAGGAACCGCTTCGAGT
>LXTH01000197.1 GCA_001643555.1 Nitrospirae bacterium SPGG5
GTCCCTTGATCGCGAGCATCCCAGAAATCCGCGGCTAAGATTCCCGCCACATCCTGCCCCGCTTGTTCCAGGGCTCGATCTAGGAGTACGCGGTTAAATTGAAGTTGGTCTTGACCGGTCTCGGTATCAGAAGATTGATTCACATAAAAAGCCGCGGTGCCGGTCGCCGTTTCGTTCCACACGATCCCTCCGGTCTTCCGATTTTCGACCGTCACCCTCACCACCACATTCACTCGACCTTCCCGCGCTTCCGTTCCAGAAAACGCGAGGCCCAGCCCATTGACCGACACGATTTCACCTTTCATCACGAATTCGGCTTGCCCTTCATCGTAGAGCACCTTGGCCCCACTGGTGGCCGCGAATTCTTGGCGCATATAGTTGGTGTATTTAAATTCGAGATTACTGTGAAACGTTCGGTTCATGAAATCTCGAATCGTCAATGGAACGAGAGGTCCACTGTCCTCGACTCCCCCTCCACCAATACGCGGGCCCAACCCTTCAACGGTAAAACGGTACCCGCATCCCGAGACCAGGAGGCTTAGACTTAAAAGGAATAAACCAAACGGTCGAGAGTACCTACGTGCGTGTATCATCGCGCCACCAGGATTTCGGGTTCGCTCAAAAATAACTTTCCCTGTTTGGGCGTCGATCCATCCCATCTGGCGGCGTTGCTCGTCCTTTCCATACGAGGAGTATGCGCAGTCCTCGCGCCTTGCCAGACGGGTGTCTCAGCACCCAAACAGGGAAAGTTTTTCTTGCGCAAACCCTTACACCACAAAATTGACCAGCTTTTTTTCCACATAAATGATTTTGCGCGGGGTTGCCCCATTCAGCCACTCGAGTAATTTTCCATCTTGTTGAGCCATGACAAGAATATCGTCCTTGCTCGAATCGGCAGGAACGACAATTTTACTCCGCAGCYTCCCGTTCACTTGAAGAGGAATGATCATTTCCTCTTTGACAATTAAGGCCGGATCATACGTCGGCCAGGCCTGCAACGCGATACTCGGCGTATGTCCCATTCGCTCCCACAGTTCTTCGGCGAGATGCGGGGCAAAGGGCTGCAGCAGCAGCAAAAACGCCTCCGCCGAGGTGCGCGGCAACGGAGCATCTTTGCAAATATCTCGCACAAAAACCATCAATTTGGAAATGGCCGTATTGAATCCCATCTCCTCCAAGTCCTGCGTCACACCATGAATAGTTTCAGCAGTGAACCGCGCTTGTCCCGTGGTTCCCGACCCCTCGACCAATGAAATTGACTCACCATCCTCTCCTTCCCTGACAAACAGACGATGCGCCCGTTGCAAAAATCGAGAGACGCCTGGAATCGAATCCGTTGACCACGGCGCGCCTTTATCCAAGGGCCCCATAAACATTTCATACAACCGAAGGGCATCGGTTCCATATTCCGCAATAATGTCATCGGGATTCACGACGTTGCCACGGCTTTTGGACATTTTTTCCGTGACTTCCTCCAGCACCAGGCCTTCGAGGGTAGGATGCAAAGGCCTATCGTCTTCAGACCACTGCACGTCTTTTGAGACCACCCACCGCGCTTTTAATTCCTCGCCTGTTTTTTTATGCAGCGGGGTTTCATTATCAAATCGCACCTCGGACGAGGGATAGGCTTTTGCCGGAAAGCTGGCATCATCCGACAAATTATTATCGAAGTATCGATAGCTGTGCCCTAGGATCATTCCCGGATTGAGTAATTTCTGAAACGGCTCCTTAGTGTGCACGAGCCCAAGGTCAAACAACACCTTGTGCCAGAAGCGGGAATACAGCAGGTGGAGCACGGCATGCTCAGCACCACCCACGTAGAGATCAACGGGCATCCAATGTTGCTCAGCCTCTTTGGACCATGGTTCGCTGTCATTGGATGGATCGCAGAAACGCAGGTAGTACCAGCAACTGCCAGCCCATTGCGGCATGGTGTTCGTATCGCGTAAGGCTTTCTGCTTGGTCTCCGGGTCTATGACTTCAACCCAATCGCGCACGCGCGCCAACGGAGGTTCAAAATCGCCGCTTGGCCGAAAATCTTCCAGTTCCGGCAACAACACGGGCAAGTCGGCTTCCGGCACCACCTTCGTCGTCCCGTCTTCAAGGTGAATGACCGGGAACGGTTCGCCCCAATACCGTTGACGACTGAACAGCCAATCATGCAGTTTGTAATTGACTGTCTTCTCGCCCTTGCCGTGTTCGACCAGCCATTCATTCATCCGCTGTTTGGCTTGCGAAGGGGCCAGGCCATCTAGAAAGTCTGAATTGACATTCTTCCCCTCACCCGTAAACGCCTCGACAGCAATATCTCCTCCGGCAATAACCTCKACAATGGGCAAATCGAATTGCTTCGCAAATRCATAATCGCGCGYATCATGCCCAGGRACGGCCATRATCGCTCCSGTTCCATACGTCGCCAGGACGTAGTCGGCWATCCAAATCGGCACCTGACCRCCGGTKACGGGATGAATGGCATARGCMCCGGTGAACACCCCCGTYTTATCTCCCACATCMGCCATCCGTGCACGTTCACTCCGGCGTGAYACCTCYTCCACATAGRCTTCAACCACTTGCCGATGATCCGCCGTGGTAATCGTYGRCACYAMCGCATGCTCKGGSGCCARGACCATGTASGTCGCSCCRAAAAGGGTATCCGGTCGRGTCGTAAACACYTCAAGSGTRTGWYCMGRATGGCCRGCYAKTTCRAAGAARATACGAGCGCCTTCYGACCGACCCACCCAATCYCGCTGCATRCGTTTGATGGATTCAGGCCAATCAACGGWATCCAGGTCTTCGATCAGCCGATCGGCATASGCCGTAATACGGAGCATCCACTGTCGCATCGGCATCCGGACAACAGGATGCCCGCCGCGTTCGCTCTTGCCATCGATGACTTCTTCGTTCGCCAGCACCGTGCCCAACGCCGGGCACCAATTGACCGGCACCTCGGCTAAATACGCCAGCCCTTTCTCATAGAGCCTTCGGAAAATCCATTGGGTCCAGCGGACATACTTCGGATCGGTGGTATCGATCTCACGCGACCAATCGTAATCCATGCCTAACGCTTGGAATTGGCGCTTAAAATTCTTAATGTTTTTCTTAGTGGTTTCACGAGGATGTGTCCCCGTTTCGATGGCATATTGCTCAGCCGGCAGGCCAAAGGCATCCCAGCCCATGGGATGCAGGACATTGAACCCACACATCCGCTTGTAGCGGGACACGATATCTGTGGCGATATACCCTTTAGGATGCCCGACATGCAGCCCCGTTCCGGAAGGGTAGGGAAACATATCGAGCACATAGAATTTGGGCTTGGCGGAATCTATTTGAGAAGAAAAGATGGCATGTTCACGCCAGTAGCGCTGCCATTTCGCCTCAATGGCTTGGTGGTCGTACGTGTTCGCCATGAAATGGAAAGAAGGTGGTTTGTCAGCCTTGGGTCTAAGAGACTATCAACGGAGGGAAAATCTATCACAGACCCGATTGCGCGACAAGGCGAACAGAAACAGGGAATGTTGAAAAAAGCCGCCAGCGGCGTTCTCGCCCTTTTGCCGTGCTCACGTACTGAGAGTACGCTCCGCGCGTCAAAAGGGCTGCGGCCTTGCTGGATAGACCCTTCGGAAAGACTCAGGGCATGCTTTTTTGAACATTCCCTTCTATTGGTGCGAGCGGTCTTTTTTGGAGCATTTATGAGTCATGGACCTGAAATATTCAACAGACCCTATATTAAGCTGACTCGAAATTAGATTTAACAAATCAGGCTTCCTGGAAATTGTCAAGGCGGTCTTGGTCTGGTTTCATTTTCAATATGGAGTAAGGGAGTGAGGAGTGAAAAGCAAAGAGTCCTTTGGTATCCAGCTCCTTCCTCCTGACTCCCTACTGATTCTTTCCCTGGAAATGCGTAACTATTTCATGAGTGCTATGCAATGACGACTTTTATTCCCAAACGACCACGATTGTCGAAATCGCGCTTTCTTTCCGGTCGCCAGTGCCATAAACGCCTCTATTTTGAAGCGTATACTCCGGAGTTGGCTGCTGAAACTGATGGTCAACGCCAAGCTATGTTGGACATGGGCAAACAGATTGGCGACACGGCGCAACAATGTTTCCCCGGCGGGCAACTCGTGACTGAGGGGTATCGGCAATCAGCGGCTGCCTTGGAGCGGACCGCCACCTTCATAACCAACCCCGACATCCCCGCCATTTTTGAAGCGGCGTTTCAGTATGAGGGGACACTGATTCGGGTGGATATATTGGAACGAAGCGGGGAGCAGACGTGGCGTTTGATTGAGGTCAAAGCCTCTTCTCGTGTGAAAGCCGTGCATTATCATGATCTGGCTATACAATCGCATGTGTTACAGGGAGCTGGCATTGCTATTTCACATGTCTGTTTGATGCATATCAATCGGCATTATGTCTTTCAAGGCGGGGATATCGATCTACGCCAGCTCTTTGTCGTGGAAGACCTTACCGAAGAGGTCTTTCCACGATTGTCCGTTATTCCTGATCAGTTGGAACAGATGCGTGCCGTATTAACTCAGGAGGTTCCGCCGGTGGTGAAGCCGGATGGCCATTGCCATACGCCTTATGAATGTCCGTTTTGGGAACATTGCACGAAGGAAAAATCCGAACGCTGGATTTATCACTTGCCTGGCACCAAAGAGGTGGTGAGGCGAATGATGAAGCAGGGTATTGAACTGATCGATGACATTCCTTCCCGCGTGAGGTTGTCTGCATTGCAGCAGCGTGTAAAGGACAATGTGGAATGGCTCTCTCCAGAGTTAGAGCAGACCTTGAAGTCGGTACACTATCCGATCCACCATCTTGATTTTGAAACATTCATGCCGGCGATTCCGTTGTATTCGCAGACACGTCCCTATCAGCCCGTTCCTACCCAGTGGTCGAATCATATTGAACGCGAGGATGGGACCCTTCAGCACGAAACCTATTTGTGTACGGACCACCGGGATCCTCGAGAAGAATTGGCCGTCGCCCTTCTCTCTTCCTTAGGACAGGACGGGAGCATTTGCGTCTACTCCGATTATGAGAAGTATGTGTTGACTGCCCTGGCAGAAGTATTGCCTGCTCTACGAACAGAATTGCTTCAACTCACGCATCGGTTGTGGGACCTTCTTTCCGTCATCCAATCGCACTATTACCATCCGGGGTTTGCAGGGTCTTTTTCCATCAAGTCGGTGTTGCCGACCTTGGTGCCTTCCTTAAGTTACTCCAATCTGGAGATTCGGGATGGGGCTACGGCTTCAGCGATGTATCATCAGATGGTCTTCAAGGAAACGGATTGGGTGGAACGCCAACGAATAGAATCCGCATTGCATGAATATTGCGCACGCGATACATTGGGCATGGTTGAATTGCGTCGAGTCTTAGCTGAGAAGGTTCAACACAGAGTCCCTTCAACGTCCTGACCATTTTCATAATTTCCGCATGATCTCTTCCATTGACCCAATGGGACCACCTTGTTAGAATTCACCCACATGTCTCGACACTGGGCATGTGCAGCGAACGTCGTGCCAGGCCCTTCCTTGCCTGATGCATGCTTTCCTTATTCACATTCTCATTAATTGTCATCATGATACGGATTTTAGTCTTACACGGTCCTAACCTCAATATGCTTGGTGTGCGCGAACAGGACCTGTATGGGCATCAAACATTGAATGATATCAATGGGTTGCTGGATTCATGGGCCAAGGAAGCCGGTGTACACTTAGAAGCCAAGCAGTCGAATCATGAAGGGGACCTGGTGACGTGGATCCAGGAGGCGCGAGGACAATTTGATGCCATTGTGATTAATCCTGCGGCGTACACACATACCAGTATTGCCATGCGAGATGCCGTGTTAAGCGCCGAGGTGCCGACGGTCGAGGTGCATCTCTCGAATATTCATCAACGAGAGGAATTTAGACAGCACTCTTTTTTAGCTGGGGTGGCGCTTGGACAGATTAGTGGTTTTGGTCCGACGAGTTATATGTTAGGAGTGCACGCTGCACTCGACCATGTCCAATCGAAACAATCAGCTTCGAAGTAATTACTATTTTTTGGTGGGGTATCTCCTCGTATGATCGAAAGGGAAAAAGAATCGTGATTTCAACGTCTGATTTTCGGAATGGGGCCCGGCTGAAGTTATCTGGGGCACCCTTTTCCATTATCGAGTTTCAGCATGTGAAACCAGGAAAAGGAGGCGCTTTTTGCCGCACCCGATTGAAAAATTTGAAGACCGGCCAAGTCTTGGATCGAACGTTTCGATCCGGCGAAAAATTTGACGAACCCGATCTTAACGAATGCGATATGCAGTTTCTCTATTCGAGTGGTGACTCCTATACGTTTATGGATACGTCAACCTATGAACAGTTTACCTATGAGAAAAGTCAACTTGGAGACCGCACCGATTTGCTCAAGGAAGAAACCATTGTGCAAATCCTCATATTCGAAGGAACACCCATTTCGGTTGAATTGCCGATTTTCATGGAACTCAAAGTGGTCGAAACCGATCCAGGCATTCGCGGTGATACGGCCAGTGGTGGCACCAAGCCAGCCGTGGTCGAAACCGGTGCCACGATTAAAGTTCCCCTGTATCTTGAAATCGGCGAGATCATTAAGGTTGATACCCGAACGAGAGCATATGTTGAACGGGTGAGGTAGTCCCACACACGAGTGAAATCACATCAACTGCTCCAAGCTCAGACCTGATGAAAAGTGACCAACGCAAAGAGATCCAAGAACTCGTTGACATTCTAACCGAGCAAAATCTGACCGAGATTGAAATCGAACGCAAAGATTTGCGTATCCGTATTCGGAAAGATCGTGCGCCGTTGGTTTCGTCCACCACTCCAGTATCGGCGCCATCGGTTGAACCGATGCCTGCGCCTCCCGTCTCTATTGAATCCCCTGACATTGATAATGGGCGGCTCCTCACCGTCACGTCCCCAATCGTTGGGACCTTTTACCGCTCGGCATCTGCCGATGCCGACGCCTATGTCGAAGAAAATGATATCGTCAGTAAGGGGCAGGTCCTCTGTATTGTCGAAGCCATGAAGCTGATGAATGAAATTGAATCCGAAGCCGACGGACGTATTGTCAAAATCCTTGTGGAAAGTAGGTCGCCTGTTGAATATGGCCAACCCTTGTTTTTGATCGAACCCAATACTGTTCCATAAGCCGGTTTTTCATTGATGAACTTTTTTGTAACGGCTCAGGTGGATAGACTAAAGGCGGAAGGTTGTTAACTGAAACCGAAAAGCCCTTGAATGGCGTACTCCTAGCGTTACCTGATGAATGATGGTCTTCAGCCTTCAGCCTAAATACCTAATCAGTCTCCTCTGATGTCGCCTATGTGTAGGATTAACCGTGTTTAAGAAAATTCTCATTGCCAATCGTGGAGAAATCGCCCTGCGCATCATCCGTGCGTGCCGGGAAATGGACATTAAGTCGGTGGCCATTTATTCGGAAGCAGACATGCGATCGCTTCATGTACGGCATGCGGACGAACAGGTGTGTGTCGGCCCCGCCGATAGTGCCATGAGTTATCGGAATATTCCCAATGTGTTGAGTGCCGCGGAAATTACCGGGGCGGATGCCATTCATCCAGGCTATGGGTTTCTTTCCGAGAATGCGCATTTTGCGGAAGTGTGCGAGTCGATTGGCATCACTTTTATTGGACCGACCTCTGAACACATTTCGTTGTTGGGCGATAAAGCCAAAGCCAGAGAAACCATGATGAAACATGGTATCCCGGTAATGCCGGGAAGTGACGGTGAAGTGCATAATCTTGATGAGGCGCGACGTGTTGGCAAAAAAGTCGGCTATCCTTTGATTGTAAAAGCCTTGGCAGGAGGCGGCGGGCGAGGCATGCGGGTCATTTCACGCGAAGAAGATTTGGATAAAGCGATCCTTGCGGCCCAACTCGAATCCCGGGTGGTATTTGGTTCCGATAGCGTCTACCTCGAAAAATTTTTAATCGACCCGCGTCATATCGAAATTCAAGTGTTGGCGGATGAACACGGTCACGTGATTCATTTGGGCGAACGGGAATGTTCCGTACAGCGTCGATACCAAAAGTTAGTTGAAGAGTGCCCATCACCGGCAGTGGATGATTCTCTGCGGCAAGAAATGGGGAAGATTGCGATCAAGGCCGTCAAATCCGTTCGGTATCGTAATGCTGGAACCGTGGAATTCTTGCTTGACCAGAATCGAAAATTTTTCTTCATGGAATTTAATACACGCATTCAAGTGGAACATCCGATTACGGAAATGGTCACGGGGATCGATCTGGTCAAGGAACAAATTCGTATCGCAGCCGGGTTGCCCCTCACGATCCGTCAAAAAGATGTGCACATGACCGGGCATAGTTTCGAGTGCCGGATTAATGCCGAGTGTTCGGATACGTTTACGCCAAGCCCTGGTCCGGTTCCACGTTTTCACACGCCTGGGGGTCCTGGCATTCGAGTTGATACCGCTATGGAATCCCCTGGGTATGTCGATCCGAGTTATGATTCGATGATTGCCAAACTCATTAGTTATGGGCGCGATCGCGAGGAAGCGCTCGCTCGGGCGAAGCGTGGCCTTGATGAGTTCGTGATCGAAGGCGTCAAAACTACCATACCCATTTTGCGGCTGATTTTGAGTGACCCTGATTTTCAAAAAGGTCGAGTGTCAACGGGGTTTCTAGATCGGTTCATGGCCAACCGAAATTTGTAACACTTCTCTTATTTTCCGTGGCAACTCCCTTCCTTCATGGTGTGTATCTTCTCTTAGACGAACAGTGGTCTTCACAGGTTTCCCTGGTCGAAATCGTCGAGACTGCCGCAAAGTGTGGCGTTCGTCTCTTTCAATATCGAAACAAAACGGATTCTATGCTGGACTGTTATCAAAAGGGAATGCCGTTACGACACGCGACGGCGGATGTAGATGCCACCTTTATCGTGAATGACCGGTGTGACTTGGCGATAGCCCTTGAGGCGGATGGCGTTCACCTTGGTCAAGATGATCTTCCATTCGATGTCGCGAGGCAAATTTTGGGAGAGAAGAAAATTATTGGGATCTCAACACACCGGCCTGAAGAAGTCGAAGCCGCGACGAACGAGGGTGCGGATTACATTGGCTTTGGGCCCATTTTTTCAACAAGGACAAAGGCGGATCATGCACCGGTTGTCGGGATTACAGGGCTAGGGCAGGTTCGCTCGTTGACCACGTTGCCCATTTTTGCCATTGGTGGGATTACGGTAGATTCCGTACCGGCCATTCAACAGGCCGGTGGAAATGGCGTTGCAGTGGCTTCGGTCGTGTATCATTCTGTGAATCTCGAAGAAACCCTTCGTGAATTGGTTAAGTTCTTTCCTTAAGAACCTGAGAGAAACTAACTTGGACAATATCGCCCCAAGATTTGGGTCGGATTTGGATGGAACGATTGAGAAAAACCCGAGGCATAGCACAGCTATGTTGAGGGTGTTTCGATTGAGGCCCGTTCAAAGATGACCCGAAGATTGGATGCGAGATGTCCAAGTTAGTTTCTCTCAGGTCYTAAGTATCGTCATAAGTTGAGTGATGGCCGGATCCTCSGTCAACTGTCTTATTCCTTGTTCCCAATCAGTCTCTAACAGCGGCTCGAATGGAATCGGTCCAACAACGGGMATACCACTCAATTCACGAATCAATTGACTCGTCGATTCGTATTGAAGCTGTTCGACTTCGGACTGTAACGCTGACGTTGTCTGATTCAGTACGATGGCCAAGACTTGTATTTTTCGATCACGAAGCGCTTCAAGGGTCAACAACGTGTGATTAACCGATCCGAGTGTTGGTCGGCTCACCACGACGCACGGCAGTTCCAAATACACGATTAAATCTCGCACAGTCTGCTGCTCAGTGAGTGGAACCATCACTCCTCCTACACCCTCGACGAGGAGGAGGTCACAATTCCTTGAAAGCTCCTGATACAGATTTTTAATACATTCAAAGTCGATAGGCTGTTGAGTCTTCCTGCTAGCTGCAAGTGGGGAAAGTGGGCCGGAAAATTGATAAGGCGTGACCACATCGGGGGGATCAACAGTGGCAAGTACCCTAAGTAGTC
>LXTH01000168.1 GCA_001643555.1 Nitrospirae bacterium SPGG5
TTCAGGTTAAAAGTATTGGCGATGAAAACGGCACCTGGATTGGCAAAGAACAACTAGCTGATGGTCGCCATGAATTAACAGTTCCAACTACCATTAATATCGGCAGGACACATCTAGAGCTACATGTGGCCCATTCTCCGGTAGAGCCCACCTTGATAATTGCCAGAAGTTCGCACCTATCAGAAATAGCGTCAACAATCTGGATGGCATTGAGTCTGATGCTAGCCTATATGCTGCTAACATTTTATTACGCTTATCAGCAGTTTAAAAATGGGGGGAGGATGCCGCTAACTTTTTCTACTGGTTTTGGCCATAAAAGTCGCAAACACCCTTTCTATCTTTTGGCTTTTGCAAGAGGGACAGAACGGTGGGCCACTTTCCTGTGCCTTCAAGGTTCGAGCAAGAACGAAGTCTTTGCCGCACTTCTGACATTTGTAATCATACATAGGCATGGTTCTTCCCTCCTTCGTGACAGGTCGAACTGATAGTCGTGGCGTGGCTGGAGCGTGGATGATATTTGAGAGAACTTGGCATGCGGCATCATGTTCTCCTTGGGCCTCGAGGTCAAGTGTTTTCCCAAATATAACTATCCGAATGTTAAAACCCGACCTGGGCCAATTGAGGAAAATCCCTTCATTTTTCGACTTTGCTCAAGATAGCCCTGCTACCCTAGAGAATGTCGAAGGGCGTAGGGTTCGCGCAAGAATAACTTCCCCTGTTTGGGTGCTGAGACACCTGTCTGGCAAGGCACGAGGGCTGCACATACTCCTCGCATGGAAAGGACGAGCAACGCCGCCAGACGGGATGGATCGACGCCCACACAGGGGAAGTTATTTTTGCGCGAACCCTAAGGTGACCACGACTTTTTGTATTTCACCATACACACCAATATCTTACACGGCTGTTTTGCGCCCAACTGCCGTTTCTAGGTTCACCTGCCATGAGCGGAGTGGAAAGGGTTGATGTCATTTTCTGGAGAGGAGTATAGTAAAAGTGTTAGGAAAACCGCCTAAAAACTCAGGCGTTGCTCATATGAAACATTCATAATTTCCGACTCGATGCTTGATCCAAGCAGCCACCCATGATGCCATGGTGTTGTCCATGCCCAAAAGGAGGCTAATTATGAAAACATGGTCATTCTTTATCGGGCTTCTCCTGACTTTGGTTATCCTCCAAGTCCCCGACAGCTTCGCGCGACGCACGCACCTCACTCCTGAACAAAAGAGCCAATTAGCACAAGTCCAAACCATACTGGTCACGGTCTTGGCCTTGACTGAAAAGGGCCGCGCTGATCACACCGCCCTGGAAACGATTGTGACTCAGCGTCTCGAAAAGGTTGGATATACGGTGGTWACCGATCGAACCCAGMCTCACGATAYTGAGTTGAAGGTCAAATGTGAGGAACGAAAGACCTGGGCAGGGACGACTTCTGAAGGCGGTGACGCCGAGCTTGCGGATGCTCCTGTCCGGCTCTGGAAKGGCCCAGSCTGTCTATTCACCTACCTCCTCRRTGGAAGAAATYTGGGRTGGTAYAAGGAAGTRCGRACGCCGTTTGAAGACTCGATCRSYGCMGCCAAAGCWGCCGGGGCAMAYGATTCRGGCGTGTTTGCCTTGGAACAACTGACCACGCAAGTCTCCAACTATGACTTTCCAGTYATGATCACCGCAGAATGGGGRCAACCCGAGCGGTTGCTCAAACTGTTAGATKCCCCTGATACMSCCAAGGTCAGGAAACTGAAAATCCTTTCCGCCTTGAAAACCTTGGAAATCCATGGCGCCCTTCCCCAATTGACCGAGATRATGAAACAGAAGGACCTGGCYMAGGAAGCCATTGTGGCGCTTAGAGGCGTGGGCGTSGAYTCCATCCCCACCTTGATTGATTTATTTCAGAACTCCCAACAACCGGAMATCCAAGCGGCAGCCGCCAAGGCTTTGGGAGATATCGCAGGCGCCAGTGGCAACCCCGCCACCCTTCCTCCCCTTGTGACGTACTTGAAAGCCTCATTACAAAATATGAAAACCTCCGAGGACATTAATTATCTGGTCTTAACTCAAGTTGTCTGGGCCCTCGGCAAACTGCGTGATGATAATTCAATGGAGCCGATGGAGGAATTGAATCAAAAAGTGTGGCTGATTTATGACAAGTCACAGGCTATGACTCACCTTCGCGAAGCTACCAATTGGACCTGGAAGCAACTGGATCTTGATGGACATATCAGTTAAAATTCGGCATCTGCCGTCCAGGTAGGGTGTTTCCCGGTACGGAATGATGACATAACGATCGCGGCCAATAGTCTTGAATACCCATTGGCCATTTTTATATTTACCTCGCTATTCTAATAATTGACTCTATCCTACTCAGGAGGCCTCATGATAACGAAGAATGGAAAAGCTATGGTGTTATGCGCGTGTCTTGTCGTATTCGGACTGGCCACTGACAGTTCGGCTCGACGATCGCACATCTCATCGGAACAACGAGCACAGCTCGAAAAAATTCAAACCGTGTATCTGAACGTCTTGGCGCTGACGGAAAACGGCAAAATCCCATCCGACGACCTCACATCGCTGATCAAACTCAGGCTTCAAGAACTKGGGTACAACGTCGTCACGGATCGAAAAACCCAGGCCGACGTACAATTCTGGGTCAAATGCGAAGAGCAAAAACGCTGGAAGGGCACCACACGGTCGGGAGGCGATGCCGAATTGGCTGATTCGCCCTCTCGTCTTTGGAAGGGGCCTGCCTGTTTATTTACCTATCGGTTGGATGGAAAAGATTTAGGCTGGTACAAAGAAACCCGAACAGACTTCCAAGATGCCTATGCAGCGGCAAAAAAAGCCAAAGTCAAAAAGTCTGGGCAATACGCGATGAGCCAACTCAAACTCAAACTGCAGGAATTTGATTTTCCCGTTATGGTGGCCACCGAATGGGGGCACACCAACCGGCTAGCCATCTTGCTTGAGGCACCCGAGACATCCAAGGCCCGAAAGCTTCGCATCCTTGCCACACTCTCGAAGATACAAGCCAAAGAAGCCTTCCCCCATCTCATCAAATTAGCTCACGATGAAAACGATGAATACGCAGCAGGAGCCATTATCGCCCTTGCTGGCCTGGGTCGTACAGCCACCCCCATCTTGACGGAAATCTTCGTGACCCCAAAAAACTCTCGAGTTCAGGCGGCAGCGGCCAAAGGGTTAGGCCTCATTGGAGCTCATTCAGGCGATCCGGCCATCACCCCGCCCCTTCTCGATTATTTAAATAAGAACCTCGAAGACATGGATGAATCCTCTGACATCGATTTCCCTGTCCTGACCGAGGTCGTCTGGTCCATTGGCAAACTGCGAAATGACAAGTCCATTGTCCCGATTGAACAACTCAACATGAAAATTTGGTTGATCAGAGATAATTCAAAAGAAATGAAAGAACTTCGCGACGCCGCCAATGTCGCCACGAAAATGGTCGATCTGGATTATCAAATTATGTGAGTTCATTTCAACCTGGCCTGATACGAGAACCCTCTTCTTAGAAATAGGAAGAGGGTTCTTTTTACCACGAGACCGAATGGTTCCATGCACTCATTGCAAACTTCTCAATCAGACTGGACTCCGCATTGTTTCATTATTCTACTCATTTTCTGCGCTCCAATTTTCCCGTCGCTAACTCACGCCCAACTCACTGGCGACCAAGCAGAGTTGATGCGTTTGCGTGACAACGCTGAAGAAGCCATGTCGATGGGCGACCCTCAGGGCGCGGCACTGAACAGTGGAAAAGCCGCGCTCATGGCAGGGCTCATGGCAAAACAGGAAATCCATCCTGCGCCTCACGCGCATTTCAAAAGCCTTGAGGCGTTGCTTCGTGCACAGGAACATGTGTATCGAGCGATCGCCTTGTTTCAACAAAGTGGAGAACACATTCCCGCCTCGTCCGGAGTGTGCCGGACTATTTCCCTGGCTTCGATTCATCAAAAAAAGGCTGAAACTTTTTTACCGAGTCCCCTATCCAAAGACCCTCTGTTTCAGAATCTGCCAATCGATTTACATGAATGGAAAGAGACTATTGAAGAACTACAAACGGATTTCATGTGCCGGGACGCCACCCGCAGTTAATCAAGGCAGATTTGTAAGACAAGGGCTGGAAGGGATTGTAAGGCTTTCGGAGGAATTCCTCGTCAAAGAACTGATTATCGAGCTCATCACTTCTTGAGCCAAAGTGGATTGCATCACCACCGACGCCCTCGCTCGTGCTTCACGTGMTGTCACATGCCCCTCACGRCCGGATCGACTCACCACACCCACCACCCGTTCCTGCAATCGGTCGACRATCTGGATRTCACCACACCACCGCGCGTACACAAACAACGGGTCAAGAGAATCAATATCCCACACACGGACCATRCCTGTGATGAGTAAATCSGGAGCCTGMTTGTTCAACGCTGCTTGAGGTTCAAGCCCTGCTCCTGACAATGARCGATCGGTCATCACCGGCAACCCTTCTTGCCCAAGCTTTTGAACAATCGCCGATTTCACATCAGGAGATTGCTCCCCTTCGATTCGCACCTCAACCAGAAACTGTTCCGTAACAAACGCATCAAGCTCCTGGGTCAACTCACTCAATCGATACCGGGCAGGAATGCCACTTCCACTTTCTCGAATGATTCGAAGATCCTCATTCACCACCTCTCGCTCATGCCAGACCTGAATGGCATGCTTCAACTTTCCAATGCGGATAAGTTTGCCCGAGCTATTCCGAGACACCTGAAGATCATCGTCAATGGTTTGATCATACGCGTGAATTTTTTCTACTAGACTTCGTTCCACCTGTTGCCGATCAAGCCCGGCCAACACATACATTTCCCTGGTGTCAGGGTGGATCCATCGCTCCAAGACCTGCACATTATTCAGAACCTTGTTGGTCGTCACCTGCGTGGACCGTTCCAACGCCAACTCTCGTCGAGTGTGGGTTGAGCCATCTGCTTCCACTAAGCGAAAAGCCTCGGTATCATGAACCCGCGATTGCACATGCGCCGAAAAAATTTTGGCCACCGCAGCATACGCCCGTTCTTCAGCTACTGCTCGAGATGCACCATGCCCAACCCCAACCAGGTATCGGGTASRKSGANMCWSCKMGWTYKAYMCYMTTWCCNNCAMGNASGSYSTTCCNANCYGACGAAAATATGGCACATCCACTCATCCCGAGATACAATCCTACTAMAASAATGAATCTKATATKTTGGGCAATCGAMTTCATNWTYTCTATTCCGCYGTGTACACGGTCATAAATCGTGTTTCGCCAGGCTGYAAGGTCATGGRATAYTCYGTSGRGGYMCCKATGRMTTCRCCATGCCGACCKMRTGATTGATACGTCAASGTCATCGAYCCRGGMGKSACAGAAAATCGAGAGACATGAATTTCATCCGGAAGCGTACGCCAACTTCGCTTGTCCGCTTCTTCGGTRGTAATAGCCACAACTTTCAACAATGCCGATACCACCACCTGGATGARATTCCTCGTCTTMTCGTCTTTGGCGGCTGCCCCGGCGCCATAGCCAATGCCCTCAGCCGCTGACATTTTCAATGCCGCCCGGGCCACYGCACGCACGGTCACACTTATCAGTCGATCTGCAAGATTTTTCTTSGCCGCAGCYGYCACGCTGTTCATCAACTCAGTCTGATGKGTCTCTTGTCTYCCGTCTCGAACCACCCGAACTTGTCCATACGCCACACGAGTCTTCTGCGRCACSACCCGRGGAAGAGAGATTCTCACAATTTCCCCTTGGAGTCCATAGAGCACGGCATCCACTCCACCCGCACGTTGCGGACGGCGCCTTCCCAGTTGTTTGGTCGTCAGCAACAGGGACAAGGCCTCCAAGCTGATCGGCACATCAATAAACCGGTCTTGAAGACGAGGAGCCCGGCCATGATAGCTAATGACTATGATCTCCGCCTGATTGCTCGTTGATCGTGATTCCCACGAAATCTCAGGAAACGCTTGCTGATATTCAGCATGTTCATTCGAAAGATTCAATCGATGCGTGATCCGCAATAAATCTTGCTTCACTCTTTGGGGAATCGGCACTTCCGACCACGGCTGGGCACCTTGATACGCTTCATACGCTTTGCGATAGGCCACGAAGGCATTACTCAAATCCCCGCTCGCTTCATACAGAACACCCGTCAAATATCGGGCAAACGGATCTTCATGATAATCTTCTTCGTCAACGGTGTCGGTCAAGACATTGAGCCGATGATCAACCTTCCGTGCCTCAACCAGTGCCTCGTCCAGGTCCCCTAACCGGGCATAGTTCAACGCATTGATCACATTGATCAACACTTGCTCATAAGGATCACCACGAAAGGGGCGCTGGGTATCATTGACTAATAACGACAACGCTTCATTGCGAAGGCGGCGCGTATACAAATCTTCGACCAACGCATCAGCCAGTTCCAAAAACTCAGTGCTTTCTTCATAGCGACCTGCCAAATGAAGCGTCATCCCACGATCCATCAAAAACAACAGCCGGCTGTTTGATCCATAGTCAGCCTCAGCCTTCTCAATGATCGAAACCGCCTTGTTGGAGTTCCCCTGACCCAAGCTAGCCGATAATGTATCGTAATGGGAAAGGCGCCCCGCACACCCCTCCATCAACAGAAGGGATAGGATCACAAGAAAAAATACGGAGCCTGAAACATTAAGAGGAAAGAAAAACGGGGACCGTGGTGGATGGGAAAAGGATCGGGAAAAAGAGCTAGAAGGCGGCTCAGCATGTGACAGAAATTTCACTAGGAGGCTGTCCGACATTAGGGATCGTCGCGAGATTGTGCTGGTTTGAGACAGATTTTTCGATCGTTTGAGGCGAATAGTGGTGACTATTTAACGAAAACGGGGAAGGTTGAAAAAGGCTGTCCAGCAAGGCCGCAGGGCTTTTGGAGCGCGGAGCGTACACGGAGWACGTGAGCACGCCAAAAGCCCGAGAACGCAGCTGGCGGCCTTTTKCAACCTTCCCCGAAAACGATCGGAAAAGCTGGCCACCTCCAGCGCAATCGCAGTCGATCCGCTAATGTCGGACAGTCTCTAAACATCAGTCAGCTAAAAAAGCGTACGCTTCCGTTCGATGATCTTCTTAATCTTATGCTGGCCATACCAAGACTTGACATTATCCGCGAGACTCACCAATTCTAAATCAACCTGATAATAAATAGCCTTAGTCCCGTCAGCCTCATCTTGAATGGTCGAAATCCGACCTTTCATCATATAGTCGGCTCCGATCTCACGCCCTGGAGCTTTTTGAGTATCGTCACGAGCATGGGTTGCCTGATCGAGACGTTCTTCCCGAATTTCCTGACGTTCGGATTTATCAGCCACAAACGTGACCTTTTGACTGTTCGTCATTTCCCGCTCCAGATCGGTGATAAACGTTTGCGTATTAATATGTTCGTGGCTGAGATTTTGGACGGTCCCAACAATCACGACTGGTTGCCGGCTTTCACGCGTGGTGAACTGATTCAACCACGGACGCGACAACATCTCGGTAATCATTTTTTCGGCCACTTGTTTGGAGTCGGTGTCATTCCACCGACCACTCAAATCGGTGATCACTCCGGTATCGACCCGCGTCACGCGTTTTTCTGTGCCACAACCGAAAAGAAGGACAGTCAACAACCCTAGCGCGAGAAACCACGAAAACTGTCGAATCATGTTCATAGCAAGTAACCACTCCAATATTATTCGATTCGCGATAATCCCTTACTCAGAAGACGCGCTGACTTGGCGCTTGGCCTCCTCTTGTTCCAATCGATCAAAAATACGTTCCCCGTTTTTCTTGACGAAATTCTTGACCTCTTTATCAAGTTCATTCGCTTGGGACAACGCCTCCTTCATATCCTTGAAAGACAGCTTGGCCAACACATAGTACATGTTCTTATCTTCATCTTTATACCGTTCAATTTGTCGAACGCCGTTGAGAGTGACTGCCGTGAACGTTTTAATCGCACGCTGCACATCCTGTTCCGCAGACACACCTGAGGTTTCCGTGGTTGCCGTGGTCGCCACATAGTCCCTCATTAAATATGCGGTATAGGTTTCAAAACTTTTGGCTACTTCGGCACGAGCACGGTTTTCGGCTATTTCCCAAGCAATAGATTCCAGTGGCACTTTTTCAACAGTTCCCACCCCGTAAATCGCCTTACTGTCGTCCCGATTCATGACACCTGACCCTTCCTGGACCCAGTCAGGAGCACCGCCACATCCAGAGAGGAGCAAGCCCACCAACAGGCATCCACCTCCAACAAGACCATTCCATTTAGTCAGTGAATTACGTTTCACGGATACCCTCCTCGATCGTGGGAAGTGGGTGGACGAAAATTGCGGCACCCACCACTATGCAAACAGACATTAGAGAAAACCTATGAAAAAATGCTAACATGGACCCCCTACCCTGTCAAGAAAATCAAAAATGAAAAGCCTCGTTATTACAGAGGATTACGAGGAATGTAAACAAGAAAGGCCAAAGGCGTGGGTTGAACCTAAAGGAGGACGTATCGTGGCTGAAGTGAAAATTGACGATGGAATTATTAAAGTTGTGGGCTTAGAAATTCAAGATCCCAAGGTCGCAAAAATTTTGGCAGAATATCCTGAAAATCGGTGGTGTGAAATTACCAGACGGGCAGTCAAAATCGGCTTGGGCTTCTTAAAAGGCGGCGCATAAGATTAACTCTAGTGGTTCCATCAACAGACTGCCTACCCAAAGGCTGGTGAAAAGAATGGTCATGGGATAGCGATTATGTATTTTATGAATTTTTCCTGGTAAAGCACTCGTGTTCTGTTAGGCTTCTGTTTTAAAGCCTGCCCTAAAAAATGACGACATGATGGAAGTAGAAACTCCCCTTCATTTATGTTGCCCCCTGTTTAGGAAAAATGGAAAATGGGCCTGTTGAATATTTCACTCCAACAGCAAGTAAAAGCTCCAAACGAGCCACGCATGGTCAGGGGGAGGGAATGTTCAAAAAAGTTCGTCCAGCAAGGCCGCAGCCCTTTTGACGCGCGGAGCGTACTCATAGTACGTGAGCACGACAAAAGGGCGAGAACGCCGCTGGCGGCTTTTTTCAACATTCCCTTACTGCCGACTGGGGAGTTTATTCTTGGGGGGAAGTCTGCGAACTGGCCCTCGGCGGATTCTTTGGTACTTTCCTGTCCAGCCTACAAAGGACTTGAAAAATTTCCATCCCTATAATTGACACTTTGATGCATTGCAAGTATGCTTTGATGCATGAGAACCACCATTCGATTAGATGATCAGCTCCTTTCCGAGGCCAAACAACATGCGGCCAAAACCGGGCGCTCACTTACGGCATTGATGGAAGACGCCTTGCGAACCTTCCTCAGGATGGAGCAACGTTCACCTTCCGCACGTCGGCTAAAACTTCCCACATTTAATGGCGGTGGACTTCAACCCGGCCTCGATCTGGATAACAGTGCGGACTTGTTAACTGTGATGGACGGTGTCGATGGAGCTGATTGACGTCAATATTCTCGTTTATGCTCACCGAGAAGATGCACCCGATCACGACCAATACCGATCCTGGTTACGAAACTGGATCCAAGGCGACACGGCATTTGGGGTCAGCGACCTTGTACTAAGTGGATTTCTTCGCGTGGTGACTCACCCAAAGGTATTCAACCAACCAACCCCAATTTCCACAGCACTAGATTTTACGGAAGTCATCCGATCCCAACCCACCTGCGTCCTCATCTCTCCAGGGCCACGACATTGGGAAATTTTTGTGCGGCTGTGCCGAGAGGCTGGCGCAAAAGGGAATTTGGTACCAGATGCCTATCATGCTGCCCTGGCCATTGAATCAGGCAGCGAATGGATCACCACCGACCGAGACTATAGTCGTTTTCCGGGACTTCGCTGGAGACATCCCCTGCATTAACCAAG
>LXTH01000219.1 GCA_001643555.1 Nitrospirae bacterium SPGG5
ATGAATGGCAATGGCGTACGGTCGAGACAGACTGAGAGAAGATTCATTTTCACCTGGTGCAAATTGAAAAGCGCCGGCTCCTCCCACCACCGCATCAATTATCCCGGTCAAACAATCCAACTTCCGAATCCGACTACTAAAGGTATCGGCAATGTACAGATTGCCCTCTTGATCAACAGCCAGCCCACTGGGACCCGCTAACGCGGTGTCGGGACCCTGAGCCCCGTCCCCGTTATATCCCGATTCCCCAGTGCCCGCAACGGTAGTGATGACTCCCGAGGAAAGATCAATCTTTCGGATTCGATTGTTGCTTTGATCGGCGATATACAAATGACCGTGTCCATCGAGAGCCAAGGCCACGGGCTCGTTCAAGGCCGCTTTTTCGGCAGGCCCGTTATCCCCGAAAAATTTCGTCTGGCCTGTCCCGGAAATTGTGGAGATGACACCAGTCTGAGGATCAACGCGCCGAATCCGATGATTCCATGTATCCGCAATATACACGGTGCCATCATCAGCCACGGCCACAGCCGAGGGAAAATTGAGTGCCGCCTTTGTCGCTGGACCGCCATCCCCGGAAAACCGCTGGTCCGTAGATTTCGTTCCACCAAAATAGCGAACCATTCCACTCAAGTCTGATTTTTGCGAATAGGCATCTCCAGGAGTGGAACCCGGATCCGCCAGTGGATCTTCTTCGTCTTCAAAGGGGGCCATAGGGGGCTCGACAGGTTCCGAAGCCGGATCGTTGCCCATAAAAGTTCCAGCGATCGTCGTGATGATTCCCGTGTGTGCATCGACTTTTCGAATCAGGTGATTTTCTGAATCGGCGATGTAGAGATTCCCTGCTGCATCGACCGCAATATTTTTGGGCTCGTTTAATAACGCGGCTGTTGCCGGACCAGCATCCCCAGCGCACCCGGGCTCTCCTGCACCAGCTATAGTGCCGATTGTTCCAGCTTGAATGGATTTTAGCATCTTACCCTTGCCCCATATTCTGCCCCTGCCCCAAATTCTGAAGGATAAGCGCACCCATTTCTTTGGTGCCGACGAGCTTGGTGCCTGGAGCTTCAATGTCTTTGGTTCGATAGCCTTGGGCCAACACTTTTTGAATGGCACTTTCAATGAGATCCGCTTCTTTCCCTAAATCAAACGAATGTCGAAGCATCATCGCGCCAGAGGCAATCATGCCAATGGGGTTGGCCATATCTTTTCCCGCAATATCYGGCGCGCTGCCATGAATGGGTTCATACATGCCSACCTCTGCRCCAACACTGGCSGACGGCAACATCCCAATCGATCCGGTCAGCATGGCGGCTTCATCGCTTAAAATATCYCCRAACAAATTGGTCGTSACGATCACATCAAATTGTTTGGGATTTCGAATGAGTTGCATGGCRCAGTTGTCAACATACATGTGTCGCARTTCCACATCTTGGTAATCTTTGTGGACCTCGATGACCACTCTCCTCCACAACTCCGAGGAWTCCAACACATTCGCCTTATCGATTGACGTGACSAGCTTCCGTCGCKTRCGGGCMATTTCAAACGCGACTTTGGCAATCCGTGTAATTTCTTCCGTGGTGTAGACTTCGGTATTAAAGCCTCGATGGCCTGTCGGTGTCACTTCCACACCCTTGGGCTTTCCAAAATAAATTCCGCCGGTGAGTTCACGCACTACCAAAATATCAATGCCCTCGATGACCTCACGCTTGAGGGTCGAAGCATCGGCTAATTCCGAATACAGTTTGGCCGGACGCAGATTCGCAAACAACCCGAGCTTTTCCCGCAGGCCCAACAACGCTCGTTCAGGCCTTCGTTCATAGTCCAAGCCTTCCCATTTCGGTCCGCCCACCGCTCCCAACAACACCGCATCGCTGGATTTMGCTAAGGTCAAGGYCTCATCAGGTAAAGGCCATCCCGTATCATCAATCGCTTKSCCMCCAACMGCKGCAGRAATAAAYTCAAACGAAWGGCCACWTRGTTTTCCKACAGCYTCCAACACRTTGATGGCCGCCGGKACAATCTCCGGRCCWATACCATCCCCGGCYAAYACTGCRATYTTCTTATYCATAACAAYRYACKACCCCTTCCATAAYTATTCCTARCAMAGSCCAATYTTRTCTCCGGTGTTGGCTCGGCGTTCTAATTGCRAAKACAGTTTATTGAGAGCATTCAGATACGCCTGAGCCGAGGCCACGATAATATCGGTATCAGCCCCATTCCCGGTTACGATTTCATCGTCTTGCYCTAAACGAACCGAKACTTCACCTTGCGCATCCGTCCCACCGGTAATGGCTTTCACGACATAGGCCAACAATTTACTTTTGGTTTGTGTGATCTGCGCAATCGTCCGATACACGGCATCCACAGGACCATCGCCGGTTCCGGTTTCTTTTAACACCTCTCCATCAATTTCCAACTCAACTGTCGCAGTTGGCACTTGATTCATGCCGCTTTGCGTGCTGAGGGCTTTCAACGAATACCGCTCCGGTACTTTGGTCGCCGTTTCTGAAACAATTGCTTCTAAGTCTTCCTCGAACAATTCCTTTTTCTGATCCGCTAACCGTTTGAATCGTACGAATGCGGAATTTACTTCCTCATCCGTCAGGGAATAGCCGAGCTTGTTCAATTCTTCCCGAAAGGCATGACGGCCTGACAACTTACCCATCACGAGTCGGCTTTGTGTTAACCCGATGGAATCCGGCTGCATGATTTCATAGGTGCTCTTATCCTTGAGTAGGCCATCCTGATGGATCCCTGAAGTATGGGCGAAGGCATTAGCCCCAACAATGGCTTTATTCGGCTGAACCACCATCCCTGTGATTTTGCTGACCAGCCGACTCGTCTTGGATATTTCTTCGGTGTGAATTTGGGATTCCGCATCATAAAAATCTTTACGCGTCCGCAGCCCCATCACGATTTCTTCGAGTGACGCATTGCCCGCTCGTTCGCCAATTCCATTAATCGTGCATTCCACTTGGCCCGCACCTGCATGAATGGCAGCCATGGAATTGGCCACCGCTAACCCCAAGTCATTGTGACAATGGACAGAAATGATCGCACGATTACAATCCCGAACGCGAGTCCGGATCGTGCGAATGATTTCGCCAAATTCTTGTGGAGTCGTGTAGCCTACTGTGTCGGGGATATTCACCGTGCCAGCCCCAGCGTCGATTACCGCTTCTACCACTTCACACAGATAGGAGATATCGGACCGCGTTGCATCCATCGGGGAAAACTCAACGTCGTCTACATAGCTTCGCGCATGCTTGACCATCTCCACCGCTCGTTTAAGTGCTTGTTCTCGCGTCATGCGAAACTGATGTTTCAGGTGAATATCCGAAGTCGATAAAAAGGTGTGAATGCGCCGTTTGGGCGCATCTTTCAACGCCTTCCAGGCGGCATCAATATCTTCCGGTTTGGCCCGCGCTAAACTACACACGATTGGGCCTTCGACTTCTTGCCCAATGCGTCGCACCGCCTCAAAATCGCCCGGCGAACTAAAAGCAAACCCGGCCTCAATAATATCGACATTCAACCGGCCCAATTGTTTGGCGACCAGAACTTTTTCTTCAACGTTCATACTGGCCCCGGGAGACTGTTCTCCGTCTCGCAGGGTGGTATCAAACATTCTGATGTGGCGTGTCATAGGAAAGTCCTCCAATAGAGGGGATTCAAAATGGTCCGTCCAGCAAGGCCGCAGCTATTTTGACGCGCGGAGCGTGCATGGAGTACGTGAGCACGGCAAAATGGCGAGAACGCCGCTGGCAGCCATTTTCAATATCCTCAAAAACAAAAAAGCCTTCACCCCGTTGAGGTGAAGGCTACCCACCTGGTCCCGGGGTCATTAGAGCAATACTGACGGTCCAAGGAAACCGCGCAGTGTAAGGCGCTCATCACATAAGAGGAGAGTGGCCCTTCCTTTTCCTTGCCATTTACCCATGAGATTTAGGACCTGAGAGAAAATACCTTGGACATCTCGCATCCAATCTTCGGGCCCTCTTTGAACGGGCCTCAATCGACACACCCTCAACATAGCTGTGCTATGCCTCGGGTGTTTCTCAATCGTTCCGTCCACATCCGACCCAAATCTTGGCGCGACATGGTCCAAGGGATTTTCTCTCAGGTCCTTATTCCTTTGAATTAAACAGAGACTGCGGTGTGCCCGAGGCGGTTTCTCGTTTTCCTGGAGATTTAATCAACTCCCAACCTTTTTCTAGTAGTCCGGAAGTCGCATACCCCAGACAAATCACAAACAGCATAAGCTGGGGGTAGGCCATGACAGATACCAGAATCAATACAGCCCAGACTAAATACATGAAATGATGTTGGCCCTGAAACTTCAGCTGCTTCATACTACGGTACTTCACGGTACTGACCATCAGAAACGATAGTAACAAACTCAACGCGATCACCACATAGGGGAGGACAGCCTCCGACAAGTGTCCGATATGCTTATCGAAAATATAAAACGTCGAGATGAAGCCAGCCGCAGCGGGAATGGGCAATCCCATAAAAAATCGACTGTCCCCGCTGCTCCCGGTAACATTGAATCGGGCTAACCGAAGTGCGCCGCAAGCCACATAGGCGAACATGATCGCCGCACCTAACATACCAGGAGATTTCAATGCCCAGACATAAATCAAAACTCCCGGGGCGAGTCCAAAGGAAATGAGATCCGATAACGAATCATACTCAACACCAAACTCGCTTGTACTATCGGTCAAACGCGCGGAGGTACCATCCAACACGTCAAACACCATGGCAATCAAAATGGCAATCGCCGCCGCTTCAAAACGGCCATGATACACAAAGAGCACCGAGGCCAATCCACTAAACAGATTACCCGTGGTCAAAATATTGGGGATGAGATGCACACCCCGACGACGCTTGCCTTCTTTATTTTTAAAAATGCGGCCTTTCATGTGAACTCCGCGAGTATGGACTCTCCACCCTTAACATGATCTCCCACCTTCACACGCACTCGACTATCGACTGGAAAAAATGTATCCATCCGTGAGCCAAAACGGATCAGTCCAAATCGTTCCCCAGGAACGGCAACCTCTCCTGGCTCCACCCAACACACTATACGCCGAGCAAGAAGCCCTGCCACTTGCACGCAGAGTACTTTTTTCTTCGACGGCGTTTCGATCATCAGCGCATTTTGTTCGTTGTGGACAGTCGCGTCTGGATCGCTGGCATTGAGGAACTGCCCTGGCTGATAAGCCAAATCCACAACAGTTCCGGCACACGGCATTCGATTGATATGGACATCGAAAATATTCAAGAAAATGCTGATTCGAATGCTTTGATCTTTGAGATACCTCGGTTCGAATTCCTCTTGAACGGCAATAACCTGCCCATCGCCAGAAGCAAGAATTAAATCGTCACCTCGAGGGATCGTCCTGGGAGGATTGCGAAAAAACCACCCGGTAAAACAAGCGATTGCGCCTAGAGCAATGGAGACTTTTTTGCAACCCAACAATCCCGCTAACACAGCGGGGGCTGCCGCTCCCATAACAAACGGAACACCTTCTCTGGCGATGGGGATCCCTTTTGCACGGTCAGCCATTCTGATCCATTTCTAAAATCAACACGCGCATATTTTTTTAGTTCTTTTTCTGATCAACCAGTTTGTCTTTTTGCAACCAAGGCATCATCCCACGTAAATTTTTCCCGACTTCTTCGATGGGATGCTCTTCGCCGCGCTTGAGCAACGCGTTGTGCACGGGGCGATTGGCCTGATTTTCCAACACCCATTCCCGAGCAAACCGGCCACTTTGGATTTCCTCAAGAATGACTTTCATGGTGCGCTTGGTTTCACTGGTAATGATTCGTGGGCCACGGGTAATGTCGCCAAATTTGGCGGTCGTACTTATGGAATACCGCATGTTGGCGATCCCACCTTGATAGATTAAGTCTACAATAAGTTTGACTTCGTGCAAGCATTCAAAATAGGCCATTTCCGGTGAATACCCTGCTTCAACCAGCGTTTCATACGCAGCTTGGATTAAAGAGGTGAGGCCACCACACAATACGACTTGCTCACCAAAGAGATCGGTTTCTGTTTCCTCGCGAAAATTCGTTTCAATGACACCCGCCCGTCCACCACCAATGGCTGAGGCATACGCCATCCCGACGTGAGTAGTATCCCCGCTGGGATCCTGATGCACGGCCAGCAAACATGGCACGCCGCTCCCCTTGGTATATTCCGAACGCACCAAATGGCCTGGTCCTTTCGGAGCCACCATAAACACATTCACTGTCGCAGGTGGCTGGATTTGCCCAAAGTGAATATTAAACCCATGACCAAAGGCAATGTACTTTCCATCTTTCAAATTGGGCCCAATGTCCTTTTGATAGATGGCCGGCTGCACTTCGTCCGGCGCCAAAATCATAATCACATCCGATTGCTTCACCGCATCGGCCACCGGCATCACCTTGATCCCGGTCGCTTCCACCTTATTCCACGAGGAACCCTCTCGGAGACCGACGACCACGTTGGCACCACTGTCCCTCAAATTGAGCGCATGTGCATGGCCTTGGCTGCCAAACCCAATAACCGCAACGTTCTTTTTTAAGATTTTTTGTAAATCCGCATCTTTGTCATAAGAAATTTTCATAACCGACTCCTTGGGGAATTAAGACGGCCAACACCTCCAGGGATGCTGGTAATTTATTGAGTTCTCAGCAGAATGTTCAAAACCTACTCTGGATCTTCGTGAAGCGTAATCCGTGAAGCGTTGGGGAAAAGGCGAAACGGTGTTTCGTTTGCGTTTCACGCATGACGCTTCACGCTTCACGCCTAGTTGGCTTTGGCAAGCGGACGCGGTTGACTCACCACCGCGCGAATGGGTTCTCGCGCAATAGCAATCCGTCCAGTCCGGATGATTTCTTTTATGCCAAGAGGTTGGAGCAACTGAATAATGGCTTGAATCTTTTGCACGGCACCGGTCACTTCAATCGTATAAGACGTTGGGGACGAATCAATGACATTGGCTCGAAAAATATCAGTAATGCGAAGCGCCTCAGCTCGATCTTCTGCTCGGGTATGCACTTTAATCAATGCCGTTTCACGAGTGACGGCATCACTTTCGTTCAGATCAATAACCTTGATGACATCAATAATTTTGTTCAGTTGCTTCAGAATCTGCTCAATGATGCGCTCATCACCCGTGGTGACGATGGTCATCATCGACACGGTGGAATCAAGCGTTGGCGCAACGGACAAACTCTCGATATTAAACCCTCTCCCACTGAACAACCCCGCCACACGGGACAGAGATCCGGCTTTATTTTCCAAAGTCACAGAAATGATATGTTCCACAACTACAATATCCTTTTACATTGTTAAAGTTGTTGAAAAATGTTGTCCAGCAAAGCCGCAGGCCTCCCGGCCTTCGTAGCCACTTCGGCGGAGTAGGCTTGGCTCGCGGTGCGGACAGGCAGTACGTGAGCACGACAAAGGGCCGAGAACACCGCTGGCGGCCTTTTTCACCAACTTTTTCTACGCAGTTAAAATGGTGTCCGTACTTTCTTTCTTCCCTTTGGTTCCCGGAGTCTGTCGTTTTTGCAATTCTGGGGGATCTTCCAAAATCATTTCATGGTTGCACCCGCCAGCGGGAATCATGGGATAGCAATTTTCGAATTGATAAACCGGCACATCAATAAAGACCGGCTTGTCGATGGAAATTGCTTCACGGATACCATCGTCCACTTCATTCGGGGTGTTAATCCGAAGACCAGCCGCGCCATATGCTTCCGCGAGTTTCACGAAATCAGGAGTTTCGTCCAAATAACTCGAGGCATAACGGCCTTCATAAAACAGGTCTTGCCATTGTCGCACCATGCCATGGAACCGATTATTAATGATAAACACTTTGACCGGCAGTTTTGCGACTACCGCTGTCGCCAACTCTTGGGTGTTCATTTGAATACTGCCATCCCCAGCGATACACAGCACCAGTCGATTGCGAAACGCTGCCTGTGCACCTAATGCCGCAGGGAAACCAAATCCCATGGTCCCTAACCCCCCTGATGTGAGCCAGGTATTCGGATTGGACAATTGGTAAAATTGCGCCGCCCACATTTGATGCTGTCCCACATCAGTGGAGACCACCGGATCACGATCCTTCGTCAATTGATACAGGCGATCGATCAGATATTGCGGCTTAATCAATGCATCAGGATCCTGCGCATAGCTCAGCGGATGCGCGGTCCTCCACTCATTCAACTGATCCCACCACGGTTTGCGCATTTCCTTCTGGTCACCATTCACCGTGGCTCGCAACACGTTGATCAATTCCCGTACCACACATTTACAATCACCCACGATCGGAATATCCACATGAATATTTTTACGAATCGATGTTGGATCAATATCGATATGGATAACCTTGGCATTCGGACAAAATTCCGTGACCTTACCTGTGACGCGATCATCAAACCGTGCGCCCACCGCAATAACCAGATCTGAATAATGCATCGCCATATTGGCCACATAGGTGCCATGCATRCCGAGCATGCCCAAGGACAGCGGATGTTTCCCTGGGAATGCCCCCAACGCCATCAAGGTCGAGTCCACGGGAATCTGTGTCATTTCAGCCAATTCCCGAACCTCTTGCGACGCGCCAGACAACTGCACCCCCCCGCCGATATACAAGATAGGCCGACGTGATTTCATAATGGCATCAGCAGCTTGTTTGATTTTCCACTTGCTGCCTTCATAGGTTGGRTTRTAKCCGCGAATCGAGACCGAATCCGGATATTTGAAATCAGCCTTATCCAKGGAAATATCTTTGGGAATGTCGACTAACACCGGGCCAGGTCTTCCTGTCGTKGCGATGTAAAACGCTTCTTTTATGGATTGCGCCAAGTCATTCACATCTTTCACAAGAAAGTTGTACTTYGTGCACGGWCGGCTCAGTCCRATATTATCCGCTTCCTGAAAGGCATCATTCCCRATCAGCGCSGTAGGCACTTGCCCCGTAAAACACACCATTGGRACGGAATCCATATACGCATCGGCTAGGGCGGTGACGACATTCGTCATCCCAGGACCAGAGGTAATCAAACACACACCCGGCTTGCCGGTAGCCTTAGCATAGCCTTCCGCCATATGTCCCGCACCTTGTTCATGCCGCGTCAAAATGACTTCAACATCCTTTTGTTGATGCAGGACATCGAAAATTTTGAGAACCACCCCTCCCGGAAGAGCAAAAATTGTTTTCACTCCTTCTCGTTTCAAGGCTTCCACAAAAATTTCGGCTCCTGTAAGCTGTGCCATACGTGTCCCTCACCCATTTGATTGAACCACTCGTGGTTCGGTTAAAAATACATGTCTCCGGCCTAAGTAGCCAAAATAAATTGATGGCCAAGAAACCCAATTGTTTCCAGGGGTTGTACCCTGAAACCAATCATGATAAACCTGCGTTATCCACAAGTCAACTTGGCTATTCTCAATTCCAAATGCCGACGACGATCGCACAAAGCTTTTCAAAAAGTTTCGCAGCCCAATATTCCAAACTCTAAATACGACTAGACACCTATTCCCCTGACCATGTTCCCATGTTCCGTGACTTTGAACAACAGGTAAAAAATTTAGAGGCTCAACACCTGCGCCGGCAGTTGCGGATTGCGGAATCACCAGCCGATACCACGATCACGATCGAAGGCCGTGAACTCATTTCCATGGCCTCAAATAATTACCTGGGGTTAGCCAATCATCCTGCTATCAAACAAGCAGCCATCGAGGCAATTGAACAATGGGGAGTCGGCGCTGGCGCAGCCCGCCTCATCTCCGGCACCATGCGCCCCCACCAGCAACTAGAAAATGATCTGGCTCATTTCAAACAAGTCGAAGCCGCATTGACCTTTGGAACAGGGTACACCGCAAACATCGGGCTCATCCCTTCTCTCATCGACCAGGGCGGACTCATCCTTGCCGATCGTTACTGCCA